>NZ_JBCMFH010000013.1:0-126243 GCF_043848115.1 Salmonella sp. 2020_1395
AAGCTACATCGGAAGCTCAGAGTCTTCAGGCCGGATACAAGCTTCTCCCGTTTCAGATAGCTGACAGCTAATCAGCTATCTGTTCAGGATACAAGGCCGGATAAGACGCTCGCGTCGCCATCCGGCAATCCGTTATTGGGCGGTCTTATCAAATTTGCCCAGCACGTCGCGCTCGTAGGCCAGCGCTTTTTTGCGGTCAAACTTGTGTTCCCACTTGGCGATCACCAGCACCGCCAGCGCATTCCCCACCACATTTAGCGCAGTACGCGCCATGTCGAGGATACGGTCGACACCGGCGATAAACGCCAGCCCTTCCAGCGGAATGCCCACGCTGCCCAGCGTCGCCAGTAACACCACGAAGGAAACGCCAGGCACGCCGGCAATCCCTTTCGACGTCACCATCAGCGTCAGCACCAGTACAATTTCCTGCCACAACGACAGGTCGATACCGTATAGCTGCGCGATAAAAATGGCGGCGATGCTCTGGTATAACGTGGAGCCGTCGAGGTTAAATGAGTAACCGGTCGGTACCACGAAACTGGTGATAGAGGCTGGTGCGCCGTAAGCTTCCATCTTCTCGATAATGCGCGGCAGTACGCTCTCGGAGCTGGCGGTCGAGTACGCCAGAATCAATTCATCTTTCAGAATGCGAATCAGAATCCAGATACTTAACCCGCACAGGCGCGCCACGATGCCCAGCACTACAAGCGCAAAGAAGATAATGGCAAAGTGTACCAGCAGCACCAGTTTCGCCAGCGGCCACAGCGACGCGAAACCAAAATTCGCTACCGTGACGGCGATCAGCGCAAAAACGCCCACTGGCGCATAGCGCATCACCATATGGGTGACTTTAAACATGGTTTCAGAGATGGAACGAAATACCGTCACCAGCGGTTCGCGGTGCGTTGCCGGCAGGGACGACAACCCCAGCCCAAACAGGACCGAGAAAAAGATAATTGGCAGCATATCCCCTTTGGCCATCGATGCGATGATATTGGTCGGCACCAGCGACAGTATCGTCCCCATCAGCCCATGCGCATGACTTTGTACTTCCGCCGTGGTGTTCTGGTATTTCGAAATATCGACGGTCGCCAGTTGCGACATATCAATGCCTGAGCCTGGCTGAAAGACATTCGCCAGCGTAATGCCGAGGATAATCGCCACCGTAGTGATCAGTTCAAAATAGAGAATGGTTTTGGCGCCGATACGGCCTAGCTGTTTTGCATCGCCAACGCCGGCGATGCCGACAATCAGAGTCGAGATCACGATCGGCACGACGATCATTTTAATCAGATGGATAAAGATATCGCCAGCAGGCGACAGCAGGTTGGCAATCAGCCATTCACGACTGTCACTGTGATAATGCAGATAGCTGCCCAACAGAATGCCCAGCACCATAGCCAGCAAAATTTGCCAGGCCAGGCTGACTTTCAAATTTTTCATAACAACAGACTTCCTCGATGAAGCGTTGCTCTCCGCCGAAAGCATGAGAGCAATACATACTGAAAGGGTATGATTTGTGTTGCGTTGGTTTGTAGAGTTTTTTAACGCGCATAATCAGTATCATTTGCATAGCGTCTTGCGCAACCCTTTCATAACAGGGCTTTTGGCTGTTTTTATGCATAATAACGCGAGTTTATGGCGTTAATGATGAATAACTATTTGTTATGGAAAGTTTTTTACTTCGTCAAAAACGAATAATACACTGAGGTAATTAATTTTTACTTGTGTCTCATTCGCCGTTTTTTTAAACAGCACACATGACAAAAGTCACAAAAAAGAAAAAATTATTTCTGCCGATTTTGTAACAATTTAGCCAAATTAATGGCCTCTACCAGCTGCGCGCGGTTCACTCGCGGCGAGTTGGCATCCAGTAAGGTTTGCCACAGCGACACGGCTTGCGCATAATCCGCCTGCATAAACGCATCCGCCGCCAGCAGCATCTGCGCGGTCACTTCTGTCGCATCCAGCGCTAACGCTTTATTAATCATTTCACGCGTCGCAGGCGTCATATGTTGTCCGGCCTGGTAATACAGCACCGTTGCCAGCGCGGCGAAAAGCTGCGCGTTATCGCCTCGCAGACGCAACGCCTGACGATATGCCAGCAGCGCATTGTCATACGCATTGCGATAGAGATAATACTCGCCCAGCCGCGCCCATTGCTCGCTATCCTGCGGATTGGCGCGGATTTTTTCTTGCAGCCTGGAAAGCTGCGCCTCTGGCGTTTGCGGGTTCATAAAGTCACGTAGCGGATCGGCCAGACGCTGTTGCTCGCTACGCACAGCCTGCCATTTCGGCGTCAACAGATAGCCGCCGACACAGGCAGCCACCATCAACACCGCCGCAGCCGCCAGACGCTTTACGGGCATGGGACGTAACGGCACAGTGGAGTGTTCAGACTGGCTCATTGTTCCCCCTCTCCTGCGTGCTGACGCTTTCTCACCCGCCAGGCCACCACGCCCACCAGCAATAACAGCAGGTACGGCAGCGCCCACAACAGCAGCGTTTGCTCATTCAACGGCGGGTTGTAGCGTACGAAATCACCATAACGGTCGGTCATCCAGGCGGTGATTTCCGCTTCGCTTTTACCTTCGGCCACCATGCTGTAAACCTGATGGCGCATACTGACCGCCACGGGCGCATTGGATTCCAGCAAATTCTGGTTCTGACACTGCGGACAGCGCAGTTGACTGGCAATAGATAGCGCTTTTTCCTGCTGTTGCGGATTGTCAAAGCGCCAGGTATCCACCACCTGGGCGTGGGTGCTAAAAGGCAGAAAAATCAGAAAAGCCACAAGTAACATCGTCTTGCCGGATGGCGGCGTAAACGCCTTATCCGGCCTACCATCCTTTTCACTCGTAGGCCTGATAAGCGCAGCGCCATCAGGCAATAACTCAGGATGCTTCCTCCCCCGCCATCCGCTCAGCAGCGCGCCACACACCATCAACAATCCCCCACCCCAGATCCAGCGCACGCCGGTCTGCACGTATAAGCGCATGGCGTAACGATCCGGTCCGGTTTTTTCGCCCATCACCGCGTACCAGTCATGTAGCAGGTTCCAGTGAATCCCCGGCTCCATCATCTGTTGGCGCCGCGCGACATAAAAGCGCCTTTCAGGCTGCAGGCTGCCAATGCGTTTTTCATTCCGCCACAACGTGATCAGCGCTTTTTCACTGGTGTAGTTGCCTTTGGCTTCCAGATCCAGACGCTCGAAACAAAAGGTATAGCCCGCCAGTACCACCTGCTGCCCCGGGCTGAGGTTAAGACTGATTTCATGCCGACTGCCGCTGGAAACCATGATCCCGGCGGCGAAGATAAATACGCCCGTATGCGCCAGCAATGCCGGAAGCTGACGATGCACAGAGACTTTGCGGCTTCTGATTGTCGCCAGTACGATAACCACCAGCATCAGCAGGCCAAACGGCAGCGTGACGCGATTAAAATAGGGCGCGCCCACCGAAAGCCTTCCCCAGCCCATCAAACCATAAATCATGGGGTAGAGCGTCCCGACCAGCACGATCAACAAGACGGCGCTAAAGAGCAGCAGCGTCGTCAGAATGAGCGTTTCGCACTTTCCGCCGCCCAAACGCGTCGCCGGATACGGCTCCCGCGCCCGCCAGCCGTACAGAGCAAGCGATGCCAGACTTAACGCGGCAAAAAGGGTAAACAGCGGCACCGCGCGCACGTTATCTAACGCAAAAGCATGTACCGAAACAAGAATGCCGGAACGCACAATCAGCGTTCCCAGCAACGAGAGGATCAGCGTCAGTATCGCCAGCAGCAACGACCAGTGACGGAAGCTCCCGCGCTGGCGGCTGACATACAGACTGTGCAGCAACGCGCTGGCGGCAAGCCACGGCAACAACGAGGCATTTTCCACCGGGTCCCAGAACCACCAGCCGCCCCAGCCCAGTTCGCAATACGCCCACCACGATCCGAGAATAATCCCCAGCGTCAGAGCGCACCAGCCGGGTAACGCCCAGCGCCAGCACACCCAGGCGGTTGCCGCGTTAAAGCCGCCGCACAGTAGCGAGGCCAGCGCTACGCTCGCCGCGGTCATCAGGCCGCCATAACCCAGATAGAGCAGCGGCGGATGTAAGATCAGCCCCAGATGTTGCAGCATGGGATTAAGGTCGCGCCCTTCCATGGCGGGAGGGAAAATACGCAGGAACGGATCGGACCACAGCACAATAAATAGCAGCAGCGAAGCCATAATGAGGGACAAGATGCTCAGGGTCAGCGGAAAAAGCGCGTCAGATTCATGCCGGGAGCGCCAGGCGAATAGCGCCGTCCACCCCGAAAGAAGCAGCGCCCACAGCAGGAGCGAGCCTTCATGACCGCCCCATACCGCCGCCAGTTTCAGTCCCCATGACAACTGACTATGGCTATGCTGCGCAACATAAACGACCGAAAAATCGCTGGTCAGAAAACAGCTAACCAGAATCGCAAACGCCAGTAGCAGCAGCGTGAACGCCGTCCACGCGCCGCAGGTCGTCAGGCGCATGACGCCGCGCCAGTGCAGCCCCATCCCGCACCACGTCGCCAGCGGGGTCAACACGTTGACCCCGAGACTCAACAACAGCGCCAGAAATCCGGCTTCAGGAAGGAAGATGTCCAGATTATGCAACCGTTAGCTGTCCCGCATAAAGAATGAAAAAGCGCAGCAGCAGCACGCCGGTCAAACTGGCGCCGCAAACGGCCAGCACGCCGTGAAACGTGACGCTACGGTTTGCCCAGGGTTTCAGCAGCATCGGGATAATCAATCCCAGCCCTACGACGCCAAGCCAGAACCACCAGCTCCAGAATCCGCCGCCCAGCGCCGCCGCCAGCGCGCGCATTTTGCCGTCATCGCCCAGCGCCAGACCGACGAAGAACGCCGCCAGCAGGAAAATTTCCAGCCATACCACCGGAACCTCCATGCGATGCACAAAGCGCGCTTCAGTGCTGTGCGGGTTGCTACGATGGCGTAACGCCATGGCGATCAGCGCCACCGCCGCGCCGGAGGAAATCCCGGAGAACAGAAACAGCGCCGGCAGGATCGGGTTATTCAGGAACGGATAGGATTTCAGCGCCGACAGCAGAAAGCCGGTGTACGCTCCGAGCAGAACCGCCAGTACCAGCATTAACGTCTCCAGCGCGCGATGAAACGGCGTTATTAGCGCCAACACTTTTTGCACGATCCCTAACCGCGGCAGCCAACGCTGTTGCAGGGCAATCACCTCTTTTTCAAAGATTTTCGCCAGCCACAGCACCAGCACTACCATGTACAACTGGAACAGCATCACCCCCATCGACATCACCGAGGTAAAGCTGTAGTGGAACATCAGCTTCCAGAAGGTCCACGGGCGCGTCAGGTGGAAGACCAGAATCAGCAGACCGAAGATAATCGCCCCCGGCCCTAACACCAGCGTAGTGCGCAGCAGCGTGCTGTCCGAACCGCCCGCCTCCGGATGGAAGCGACGCAGCAGAATCGCCAACGTAACCAGTCCGGCGGAGATGCCAATCAGAAACAGATAGATGGCGATGGGCCAGTCCCACACCAGTGATGCAAAATGAAATGGAGAAGCGGATGTCATTGGCTCACCTCCCCATAGTTAAAGGGAACGCGGTAGACCTTCGGTTTTGTGCCCAGCGCCAGCTTGTAACGATAGGTGGTTTTCTGCCGCAACAAACGGGAAATATCGCTGTTGGGATCGTCCAGATTACCAAACGTCAGCGCCTTCGTCGGGCATGACTCAACGCAGGCGGGCTGTTTGCCCGCTTTCAGGTTGGTTTTCCGGCAGAAATCGCATTTATCCGCCGTCTTACTGACCGGATGGATAAAGCGCACGCGGTAGGGACACGCGGCAATGCAGTACTGGCAGCCGACGCAAAGGTCCGGGTTCACGTCGACAATACCGCTGGCGGCATCGCGGAATGATGCGCCGGTCGGGCAGACGTCAACGCAGGGGGCATGGTCGCAATGCTGGCACGAGTGGCGGAAGAAGCGATATTTCACATCAGGAAACGTCCCCTGCGGCTCGCTGCGAATAATCGTCAGGCGCGATACGCTGTCCGGCACGTTGTTGACTTCCCGACAGGCATCCATGCAGGCCGTGCAGCCGATGCATAATGACTCATCGTGTACCATGCCATAACGCACGCCATTAATATTCAACGTGTTCGCTACAACGCGTCCTGCCATCCCACTGACCGCCGCCAGCGCGCCGACGCGGGTAATAAATTGACGTCGGGTGCAACTCATGGCTGCTCCTTAAGCAACGGAACGGACGCCGGATTAAAGTGCGGGTTAGTACGCTGATCGCTGTGGCAATCCACGCATATTTTGATCCGCCCTTTCTCGCTTAGCGTCTGCATCGTGTCTTGCTGCGGATGCAGGGAATGGCAACTGGCGCAGGTCACTTTAGTAACATGAACATCGTGCGGCCAGAACGCTTTTTGCAGTTGTTCAGGCAAGTGGCAGGACATACAGACGCTGTTCTGCTGCTCTACCGTATACATCGGGTCGTTAAAACGCATCACATCTTTCACCCCTTCACGGTGGTGAAGCGACGGTTGACCGTGGCAGTTGGTACAGGTTATCGGCAATTTATTGTTCGGGTTGATAGCGCCCGTATGTTTACCGTGCATACCTTCGGTGTCCGGCTTGTGACAGTCCAGACAGGCAGCATCCGGATTACGCTGCTGGGTGACCGTCCAGCGTTGATCCGACTCCTGCGGCGTTGGCGTGGCAGTGATTCCACTCAGGCTCCAGAACAGGCCTGACGCCAGCACCCCAGCAGTTAATAACGAACGTAATACGCTCATATTCACTCCGTTGAGTTATCCGCCCCTTATGGGGCGGAATGGGGTTATTGGCTTAACAGACCGTTTTTACGCGCCTGATCTTCCCACTGCGGTACGACCGTTTTCAGGAAGTCCTGCTTCTCCGCGTTGATTTGTTGCATATTCAAACCAATCGCTTTCTGCGCCTTCTCTTTCGTTGAAATATCCGGCAGCGGAATTTCATGGGTAATACCTTTGGTCGCCAGCAGTCGCGCCAGTTTAGTACGGGCATCCGCGGCTTTATCCATCGCGCTACCTAACATCCGTAGACCTTCTTCCGGGGCATGCATATGAATACCGTGTGACGCAATCGCCAGATCCCAACGCCACTGCGCGTGGCGAATATCGTTCAGAATCGGTTTCATTTCCGCGTCTGTCGCCCCCGCATCCCATGCGGCTTTCGCTTCGAAGTGCGCATGTACCAGCTGATCTTCAACCTTGATTTTCAGGTCATGAATCGCCTGTTTACGCTCGGCGACCACTTTTTGCAGGGACGCTTTGTCCTGGGTGTGGCAGTTGGCGCAGGTTTGCGCGAAATTGTCGAACGGGTTGCCGATTTTATGGTCGGTGTAGAGCTTGCCTTCGGCGTTCTGTACTTTCGGCATGTGGCAGTCGATACAGGTCACGTTGTTCCTACCGTGAATGCCCGCGCTCCAGGTTTCATATTCCGGGTGCTGCGCTTTGAGCATCGGGGTTTTCGACAGAGAGTTAGTCCAGTCAGAGAAGGCGATAGTGTCGTAGTATTGCTCCATATTTTCGACCTTCATGCCCTCATCCCACGGGAACTTAACGGCTTTGTTTTTACCGTCAAAGTAGTACTCCACGTGGCACTGACCGCAGACCATCGATTGCTGATCAAATCGTCCCGCTTTATCAAACGGTTTGCCGATAGCCTCCATCGCCCGTTCGGCATAGGGGCGCGACAACGTTAACGCTGGCTTCCCCTGGGCGAAATCGTCCGACGCGGTGTTATGACAGTCGGCACAGCCCAAATCGTTGACAATTTCCGGGCCGCCGCGCGCCCATTTGCCATGGAAGTAGCCGTCTTCGCCTTCTTGTTGGATAAGGCGCGCGACATCGGGGCTTTTACAGCTCCAGCAGGCCATCGGCAGCGGGCCGTCTTCCGCCGTTTTTGGCGCGCCGGTACGCAGCGTTTCGCGCACGTCGGTTACCGCATACGCGTGGCCGCGTGGTTTGTTGTAATCACGGGAGAAGGGATAGCCCGCCCACAGGATCACCAGACGAGGGTCTTCCGCCAGCGCATCTTCACGGGCAGACTGTTCTGACGTCGCTTTCCATGACTGATATTGGTCGGGGTGTTGAGGCGCGAACGTTTCATTTTTCGCTTCAACAGTAACGGTTTTTGCGGATTCAGGCGTTTGCTCAGCGTAAACAGAGGTAATGAAGAAAAAAGGAAATATAAGGCTGAAGAAACGGCGTGCGCGTAGTGTTTTCCTTGCCATAGAGGTCTCATCCAGATTGCGCCATTATCTTTAATGGCGATTTTTTATCGTTTTCCATAACAGCAACCGCACAAATACTGTTATTACATTGATCTCCTCTATGTGTAACAAATAACCACACTTAAAATGTTGTCTTTAATCAATTGTAAGTGTATGTAAAATACCACTTTAGAGTTAGTAACCTGGACAAAACTCCCTCTCTTTTCTGATTTCCGGACACGGATCACTTTTTTAAAAAATTTCATATAACGTCATGTTATCCCGAAAATTTATCTAATTTTGCGGGACACAATCAAAAAATAGATTGCTGCTTATTTGCACAGTTCCCTTTTTGCGTGATCTGTCGCCCAAATACTAAACAAAACTTATTAAGACCCTACATTTAACGTTTATGCGACATATTATTAACATCCTACAAGGAGAACAACAGCATGAGCCAAACACATAAACACGCCATTCCCGCCAACATTGCGGATCGTTGCCTGATAAATCCAGAGCAGTATGAGACTAAATATAAACAGTCTATTAACGACCCCGATACGTTTTGGGGCGAACAGGGAAAAATTCTCGATTGGATCACGCCGTACCAAAAAGTGAAAAACACCTCCTTTGCGCCAGGCAATGTGTCGATTAAATGGTACGAGGACGGCACGCTGAATCTGGCGGCGAACTGTCTTGACCGCCATTTGCAGGAAAATGGCGATCGCACCGCCATTATCTGGGAAGGCGATGACGCGTCGCAGAGTAAACATATCTCTTATCGCGAACTGCATCGCGATGTCTGCCGTTTCGCGAATACGCTGCTGGATCTGGGCATTAAAAAAGGCGATGTGGTAGCGATTTATATGCCGATGGTGCCGGAAGCGGCGGTGGCAATGTTGGCCTGCGCCCGCATCGGTGCGGTGCATTCGGTGATCTTCGGGGGCTTCTCGCCGGAAGCCGTCGCCGGACGCATTATCGACTCCAGTTCGCGGCTGGTGATCACCGCTGACGAAGGTGTACGTGCCGGACGCAGTATCCCGCTGAAAAAGAATGTCGATGACGCGCTGAAAAACCCGAATGTCACTAGCGTTGAGCATGTGATCGTCCTGAAGCGCACCGGCAGCGACATTGACTGGCAAGAAGGCCGCGACCTGTGGTGGCGCGATTTGATTGAAAAAGCCAGCCCTGAGCACCAGCCTGAAGCGATGAATGCCGAAGATCCGCTGTTTATCCTTTATACCTCCGGCTCCACCGGCAAGCCGAAAGGCGTGCTGCACACCACCGGCGGTTATCTGGTCTACGCCGCGACCACCTTTAAGTATGTCTTTGATTATCACCCTGGCGATATTTACTGGTGTACCGCCGATGTGGGTTGGGTGACGGGGCACAGCTATCTGTTGTATGGCCCGCTGGCCTGCGGCGCGACCACCTTAATGTTTGAAGGCGTGCCGAATTGGCCAACGCCCGCTCGCATGTGCCAGGTGGTCGACAAACACCAGGTCAACATTCTCTATACCGCCCCGACGGCCATCCGCGCGCTGATGGCGGAAGGCGATAAAGCCATTGAAGGCACCGACCGTTCTTCACTACGCATTCTGGGTTCCGTCGGCGAGCCGATCAATCCCGAAGCGTGGGAATGGTACTGGAAGAAGATCGGCAAGGAAAAATGTCCGGTCGTCGACACCTGGTGGCAGACTGAAACAGGCGGTTTTATGATCACGCCGCTACCGGGCGCTATCGAACTGAAAGCCGGTTCCGCCACCCGTCCTTTCTTTGGCGTACAGCCTGCGCTGGTGGATAACGAAGGCCATCCGCAAGAAGGCGCGACGGAAGGCAATCTGGTCATCACCGATTCCTGGCCGGGCCAGGCGCGCACTCTGTTCGGCGATCATGAACGTTTTGAGCAGACCTATTTCTCTACCTTTAAGAATATGTATTTCAGCGGCGACGGCGCGCGTCGCGATGAAGACGGCTATTACTGGATCACCGGTCGCGTGGATGACGTGTTAAACGTCTCCGGCCACCGTCTGGGTACGGCGGAAATCGAGTCAGCGCTGGTGGCGCATCCGAAGATCGCCGAAGCGGCGGTGGTGGGTATTCCACACGCTATCAAAGGCCAGGCGATTTACGCTTATGTGACGCTCAACCACGGCGAGGAGCCGTCGCCAGAACTGTACGCGGAGGTGCGCAACTGGGTACGTAAAGAGATTGGCCCACTGGCGACGCCGGACGTTCTGCACTGGACCGACTCACTGCCAAAAACCCGTTCCGGCAAAATTATGCGCCGCATTTTGCGCAAAATCGCGGCGGGCGATACCAGCAATCTGGGCGATACCTCGACTCTCGCCGATCCTGGCGTGGTGGAGAAACTGCTCGAAGAGAAGCAGGCCATCGCGATGCCGTCATAACCATAAATGCCGGATGGCAACGCGAACGCGTTTTATCCGGCCTACGACCCTACCCCTGCCCTCTCTCAAACCGGGAGAGGGAAATATAAAAAACCCTCCCCCAAAGGATTTCGTGTTACAGGAAGGCGGCAAGCGAGCACACCCTCAGCAGCATAGTTCACTATGTGGCTGGGGCGCGCGAGTGCGGCCAGCGCGCCTGTAGCGCGAAAGACGCAGGGGGACCTCTGGAGAGCTCTGTGATGAATGACCAAATTTATCAGCGGATAGAAGACAGTGCGCGTTTCAGGGAATTAGTTGAAAAACGGCAACGGTTTGCCACCATTCTGTCGGTTATCATGCTGGCGGTTTATATCAGCTTTATTTTACTGATCGCCTTCGCGCCTGGCTGGCTGGGCACGCCTCTACATGCGGGAACCAGCGTCACCCGAGGAATTCCCATTGGCGTCGGGGTGATTGTGATTTCTTTTGTGTTGACCGGAATTTATATCTGGCGGGCGAACGGCGAATTCGATCGTCTTAATAACGCCGTACTGCATGAGGTGAAAGCATTATGAAGAGAGTTCTGACGGCGCTCGCCGCCGCACTCCCCTTCGCCGCTCATGCGGCGGATGCCATTAGCGGCGCGGTTGAACGCCAGCCCACCAACTGGCAGGCGATTATCATGTTTTTGATTTTCGTCGTGTTTACGCTCGGTATTACCTACTGGGCCTCTAAACGCGTACGTTCCCGTAGCGACTACTACACGGCTGGCGGCAATATCACCGGATTCCAGAACGGGCTGGCGATTGCCGGCGACTATATGTCCGCCGCGTCATTTCTCGGCATTTCCGCGCTGGTGTTTACCTCCGGTTATGACGGGCTGATCTATTCGCTGGGCTTTCTTGTCGGCTGGCCAATCATCCTGTTTTTGATTGCCGAGCGCCTGCGTAATCTGGGACGTTATACTTTTGCTGACGTTGCCTCTTATCGCCTGAAACAGGGGCCAATCCGTATTCTTTCGGCCTGTGGCTCCCTGGTAGTGGTGGCGCTTTATCTCATCGCCCAAATGGTCGGCGCCGGTAAACTGATTGAACTGCTGTTCGGCCTCAACTATCACATCGCCGTAGTGCTGGTCGGCGTGCTGATGATGATGTACGTGCTGTTCGGCGGGATGCTGGCGACAACGTGGGTGCAAATTATCAAAGCCGTCCTGTTGCTGTTTGGCGCCAGTTTTATGGCCTTTATGGTGATGAAACACGTCGGCTTTAGCTTCAATAATCTGTTTACCGAAGCGATGGCGGTACACCCGAAAGGCACAGCGATTATGAGCCCAGGAGGGTTGGTGCAAGATCCGATTTCGGCGTTGTCGTTGGGTCTGGGACTGATGTTCGGCACCGCCGGCTTGCCGCATATTCTGATGCGTTTCTTTACGGTCAGCGATGCCCGCGAAGCGCGCAAGAGCGTGTTCTACGCCACCGGTTTTATGGGCTATTTCTACATTCTGACCTTTATTATCGGCTTCGGCGCTATCATGCTGGTGGGGGCGAATCCCGCCTATAAAGATGCGGCGGGCGCGCTGATTGGCGGCAATAACATGGCGGCGGTGCATCTGGCCAACGCGGTAGGCGGTAACCTGTTCCTCGGCTTTATTTCGGCAGTGGCGTTTGCCACCATTCTGGCGGTGGTCGCCGGTCTGACGCTGGCGGGCGCATCGGCGGTGTCGCATGATTTGTACGCTAACGTGTTCCGCAAAGGCGCAACCGAACGTGAAGAGCTGAAGGTGTCGAAAATCACCGTCCTGGTGCTGGGCGTGATCGCCATTATCCTCGGCGTCCTGTTTGAAAATCAGAACATCGCCTTTATGGTGGGCCTGGCGTTTGCTATCGCCGCGAGCTGCAACTTCCCCATCATTCTGCTTTCCATGTACTGGTCAAAACTGACCACGCGCGGCGCTATGCTGGGCGGCTGGTTAGGTTTACTGACAGCGGTGGTGCTGATGATTCTTGGCCCTACCATTTGGGTGCAGATCCTCGGTCACGAAAAAGCGATCTTCCCGTATGAGTATCCGGCGCTGTTCTCTATCAGCGTGGCGTTCCTGGGGATCTGGTTCTTCTCGGCCACCGATAACTCGGCAGAAGGCAACCGTGAACGTGAGCAGTTCCGCGCTCAGTTTATCCGCTCCCAAACGGGATTCGGCGTACAACAAGGGCGTGCGCATTAATCTTACCGTTTCCTCCGGCCCCGTGGGTCGGAGGAAAATCAGAACATCACCCTCGCCACCAGCGGGGCAGCCAGTACCATCACCACGCCGGACAGCATCATGACCAGACTGGCGACGACGCCCTCCTGCTGACCAAGTTCATAGGAACGCGCCGTGCCTGCCCCATGTGACGCCGCGCCGAATCCTGCCCCTTTTGCCATGCCTTCCCGGATAGAGAGACGCAAAAATAGCGCGTCGCCGACCGCCATGCCAAACACGCCAGTGACGACCACGAACAGCGCCACCAGATCCGGCTGCCCGCCCAGGGGTTCTGCCGCCGCCAGCGCAAATGGCGTGGTAACGGAACGTACCGCCAGACTACGCTGAATCTCATCCGATAACGTGAACAGACGCGCCAGCCAAACGGAACTGGTGACCGCCACCACCGTCGCCGTCACTACGCCCGCGGTGAGCGACATCCAGTGACGTTTGATAATAGCGAGGTTATCGTACACCGGCACCGCAAAGGCAATAGTCGCCGGGCCGAGCAGCCACAATAGCCAGTGCGATTCACCAATGTAGTTTTGCCAGGAGATATGACCGAACACCAGCATTAACACCAGCAGTGCCGGCGTCAACACTAATGGCATCAACGGCAATTTGCGAAAACGGCGATACAGACGCTTATTGGCGAAGTAAATCCCCAGTGTAATCACCAGACACAGTACGCTTAACTGAACGTTATTCACGGTTTAGCCTGCTCATCTCATAGCGATACACTTTATCCACCACCCACGCCGTCGCGCCGAGTACCATTAAGGTACTGATCGCTATCACCGAGAAAATGCGCCAGCCGTCCACCAGTAACAGATGGGCATAGTTCACTACCGCCACGACGGCGGGAACAAAGAATAACAGCATCTCCGCCAGCAGCCAGCGTGCGCCTGCGCGTACCCAGCTAAGCGGAATAATCCGGCAAACGATCAGCGCCAACATAAGCACCATGCCGACCAGATTCGCGGGCAACGGCAGGTGCAGCCAGGAGACAAGATATTGGGAAAAAATGAATAAACCTGCATAGAGCAGTACCTGAACCGGTACCTGGAGTCGTTGCACAACGGCAGGCGTAACGCGGCTTATCGCCACAGCCATGAGGGAATGTCCTGAAAAATAATACGGAGCGCCAGTATAGAGAACCTCCGCCACGGGCAGAAATGAATTAAAATCATTGCAGGCATAGTCGGAAGGAATAATCATGGATATCAGAACGCTGCGTTATTTTGTCGAGGTGGTGCGCCAGCAAAGTTTCACCCGCGCAGCGGAGAAGTTATTTGTCACCCAGCCCACCATTAGCAAGATGCTGAAAAATCTTGAAGATGAGCTTAACTGTACGCTACTGATCCGCGACGGACGTAAGTTATTGCTGACCGATACCGGACGCGTGGTGTTTGAACGCGGTCTGGCGATCCTCGCTGAGTTTCGCCAGTTAGAGGCCGAGTTGAGCGATATTAACCATCTCAATAAGGGCGTGCTGCGGCTGGGTATCCCCCCGATGGTCGGCATGTTGATGGCCGGGCCAATCAGTTTGTTTCGACAACGCTACCCTGGCGTTGAACTCAAAATTTCGGAGTTTGGCGGCCTGACGGTACAGCAGGCGGTAATGAATGGCGAGCTGGATGTTGCGATGACCGCGCTCCCGGTGGAAGAAGCGAGCGGGCTGACGACGTTATCGCTGTTCAGTCATCCGCTGTGCGTACTGGTTCCCCGTTCCGGTCAGTGGACAACCTGCGACTCCATCGCGCCTGAAGCTCTGGCGGAGCATCCTCTTCTTATCTATAACGAAGACTTTGCCCTGAGCCGCCAGTTGATGACCTTATTTAGCCAGCATGACGTAAAACCACGGATTGCCGTGCGCAGCGGGCAATGGGATTTTCTCGCCGCCATGGTGCAAGCGGGCGTCGGTATCGCCATTTTGCCGGAGCCGATTTGTCAGCGTCTGGATAAGGCCACGCTGCGCTGGCTACCGCTGGAAAGCGATCTCCGCTGGCAGTTGGGCATGATTTGGCGCGAGGGCGTGTATCTGTCTCACAGCGCCCGGGCATGGTTAACCTGTTGCGAAGGGTTTTGGCTGAAACAACCGTAAGCCATGGGTTAAAACCCTTGCCGGATGGCGGCGCAAGCACCTTATCCGGCCTACTTGTAGGCCCGGTAAGCATGGCGCCACCGGGCCACAAGGGCTACTGATTTTCTATCAGTAGCGCTTCCATCAAATCCAGGTCGTGCAGCAGCTTTTGCAATGTTTCATTGCTGATTTCTCGCGTGGCGCGCAGATGATACAACTCGGCGCGTTCGGAACGCAGCGCCGCCAGACGGAAACGTCGCTCCAGGTTTTCTTCCTGTATGGAGCTTTCGACATCGTTTCGCCCATCGGCACGGCGACGCAAGTTACCAATGACACGCGAGCTTACTTCAGTAAGCAACTGATTATCGATGTTCTCTTCGGTATCCGCCGCCAGACGCTCTTCCATTTTCTGAATGGCGACAATCGCCACTTCCGCCGTCGCCGCGCGGGCGATACGCTCCTCTTTCAACTGTTGCGCATGATCGGCGACTTCCAGATGTTGCAACAGCAGCGGCAGCATGATCACGCCGACAAATAACGAGAACAGAATGACGCCAGCCGCCAGGAATACCAGTTCATAACGCGCCGGAAATCCGCTGCCATCCGGCAAAAGTAACGGTATAGAGAGCACACCAGCCAGGGTGATCGCCCCACGAACGCCAGCGAAGGAAGCAATCAGAATTTCACGCGACGTCCAGCTGGCGAACTCCATCGGTTTCTTCTTCAAAAAGCGCAGGCTGAACTTTTTCATGGTCCACAGCCAGCCGAAGCGAACCAGCATCAATGCCGCATAAATCAGCACGATATCGGTAAAGAGCATCCAGGTTTCGACATTCGGGTCAGCTTCCGCCGCCGCCAGCGAAGATTCCAGAATACCCGGCAATTGCAGTCCCAACAGCAGAAAGACCATACCGTTAAAGACAAATTCCAGCATCGCCCAGGTACTGTTCGCGCGCAAACGCATTGCCAGCGGCGCGCGGCGCATTACGCCAGAACGGGTGATGGTCATCCCGGCAGCAACCGCGGCCAGGATGCCTGAGACGCCAATATGCTCGGCAATCAGGTAAGACGCGAAGGGCAGCAGAAACAGCAAGACAATTTGCGTCGCGGGCTCATCGCCGCCCCAGCGGCTCAAAAAACGCAGCGAGCGGCCATACAGCCAACTGACCACAAAACCCGCCAGAATACCGCCGATAGCGACCTTAAAAAATTCCAGCGTCGCGCCGCCGACGGTAAAGACCATCGTCCCCATCGCCACCGCGACGGCGAATTTCAGCGATACCAGACCGGAGGCGTCGTTCATTAACGCCTCTCCCTGCAGAATGCCCATGATTTTTTTCGGGATGCGCCCCTCGCCCACAATTCCGGAGAGCGCTACCGCATCGGTCGGCGACAACACGGCGGCCAGTGCAAAGGCGGGGATCAGCGGAATGCCGGGCACCAGCCAATAAATCAGGAAGCCGATTCCCACGACCGTTACCAGGACCAGCGCCAGCGCCAGCCCGAAAATCTCTCGTCCATGCTCAAGAAATTCACGGGTCGGCGTCTTCCAGCCATCCGCAAACAGCAGCGGCGGAATAAACAGCACCAGGAAGAGTTCCGGGTCGAATTCCACATGCAAACCAAACGTCGGCCACGCCAACAGCGCGCCAATGGCGATCTGCATAAGGGGTAAAGGAAGCTGGAAGGGTAATACACGCGTAAATACCCCCGACAGCGAGACCACAAGGGTCATGATGAGTATTGTGAAGAAAATTTCCATGCGTTCCCTGTTTGCGATGTTTTTTATGATGGAGAGAGGCATCATGCCTCGGTTTCACCTTCTTCAGATTAACGCAAAAGGTAACGTGATGTGTCCTGAAAATGAAAACGGGCGACCAACGCCGCCCGTTTTTCAGAATGAAGGCAGAGCTAGATAGCCCAACCGCCGGCATAAAAAGCGACCAGCGCGACCGCAATGACGACAGTTCCGATATTCAGCTTACGCCATTCGCCGGAAACCAGACGCCCGACGACCAGCGTGGCAAAGCCGATCATAATCCCGGTGACAATGTTACAGGTCAGTACAATAAATACAGCCGTTACCAGCCCCGCCATCGCATCGACGAAATCAGCAAAATCGATTTTCGCCACGTTACTCAGCATCAGCAGACCGACATACATGAGCGCCGGGGCAGTTGCGTAGACGGGAACGAGATAAGAGAGCGGCGAAAGAAACAGGATCAGCAAAAACAGCACGCCCACGGTAATCGCCGTCAGGCCCGTTTTACCGCCCGCCGCCGTACCGGCCGCAGACTCGATATACACTGCGGCTGGCGCCGCCCCGACCAGGCCGGAGAAAACGCTACTCAGGGAGTCGGTGGTTAGCGCTTTGCCGCCATCGATAATTTGTCCGTCTTTGTCCAGCAGATTAGCCTGCCCTGCGACCGCACGGATCGTGCCGGTCGCATCAAACACCGCCGTCATCACCAGCGCCAGTACGCTTGGCAGAACGACAGGGTTTAACGCGCCCATAATATCCAGGCTGCCGATCAGTGAGTTGCCGTTTTCATCGCTCAACGAAGGCATGGCGAAAATGCCGGAAAAATGGACGTTAGGATCGAAGAGCAAACCCACAATAGAAATGCCAATAATGGTCAACAGAATGCCGCCGGGGACTTTCAGCTTTTCCAGACCGAGAATAACAGCCAGCCCTACAAGCGACATAATCACCGGGAAGGTGTCGAAATCGCCCAGCGCGACCGGCAGGCCATCCAGCGGGTTTTTAATGACCAGGCCGACGCCGTTGGCGGCAATCAGCAACAAAAACAGGCCAATACCGATACCGGTTCCGTGGGCCACGCCCTGTGGCAAGTTACGCAAAATCCAGCTACGAATGCCGGTGGCGGAGATAACGGTAAACAGTACGCCCATCAGGAATACGGCGCCAAGCGCGACCGGGACGCTAATATGCTGCCCCAGGACCAGGCTAAACGCGGTAAACGCCGTCAACGAGATAGCGCAACCGATAGCCAGCGGCAGATTCGCCCAAAGCCCCATAACGATAGAGCCGACGCCTGCGACCAGGCAGGTCGCTACAAAGACGGCAGCAGGCGGGAACCCGGCTTTACCCAGCATCCCTGGCACCACGATGACGGAGTAAACCATCGCAAGAAACGTGGTTAAGCCAGCAACGACTTCCTGGCGAACGGTGCTCCCGCGTTGTGAAATTTTAAACCAGGCGTCGAGTGAACCGCCGGTACGCGCTGAAGGCGTAGACATAGAAAACATCCCCTGAGAATTTATTATTCGTCGGTATACGTGGGAGGTAATCCACTAACAGCGCAACGTTATCTCCTTGTGCTACATTTACGACAGCCGGGGCGCCGCAAAAAAGCAAACGTTTAGCTCCACGTATACAAAACGGGTGGCAAAAAAAAGCAAACGATTATCCAGCGATCATAAACGCTTTTTCAACTGAACTTTGCCGCTTTTTATGCTTTTCTGCTTAGTATGCTCAATAAATCGCCAGACGATGCGCAAACGTTATCGTCCCTGCGCAATCCAGCAACAATTTTTCGCATCGCTGTTAGCAAATACGTTGCGCAATCTGCTCACAAAAACGCCATTATCCGCCGGGAATGGTAAACGGACCGCCCTGCTGAATCGCTCGCTGCCAGGCTGGACGCATTTCTACCCGCGCTTTCCATGCGTTGATATGGTCGAGATGAGCGATCCCGCCTCGGGCAAGCAGCGCAAATAGCGGGAAGCTCATCTGGATATCCGCCATACTTAACTGCTCTCCGGCAAACCAGGGGTGATTTGCCAGATGCCCGTCAATAAAGCGCGCATGGGTTTCCAGTTGCGGATTGAGGTACGCTTTTTGCGCGCCCTTACCGATAACGCCGCCCAACGTTCGCAGGCCCAATGGTACCGGCGGTTTACCCAGAGAGGTAAAGAGCAGCCTCATCAATAGCAAGGGCATGAGCGAACCTTCAGCGTAATGTAGCCAGAATCGATAGTGTTGTTTCCCCTGCGCATCCGCAGGTTTAAAGCGTCCGATACTGTCGTAAGTGTCCTGCAAATATTCCAGGATGGCGCCCGATTCCGCAATAACCATACCGTAATCTTCGATAACCGGAGACTTGCCCAGCGGATGCACTTTTTTCAATGCCGGCGGCGCCAGCATGGTCTTTTCACGCTGGTAACGCACAATCTGGTAAGGCAACGCCAGCTCTTCCAGCGCCCAGAGGATGCGCTGCGAACGAGACTGATTTAAATGGTGCACCGTCAGCATGGCTGTCTCCTGTAAGGTATGCCAACTAACTATAGAAAATTATGGCAGTTGCCGTAAAAATTTCGGCTAAAAAATCAGCATTTCGCTGGCGAACAGGGCGTCGTCGCTTACACTTACAGTATCAACACAAACCGGAACCTCCACCACGTGCTCGATATGAGGGGTGTTGACGTCGGGGGAAACCCTCCTGTAATCAGCGGGATAGAGCGAAAGACAAAGACCGGAAACAAACTAAAGCGCCCTTAGCGGCGCTTTAGTTTTAGGTGAACTCAGCCCGATGGCCGAGTGCATGTTAATCATCTTCAAGCAGCCGGGCGCCCGTCCCGTGTTCGCCAAGCCTGTCGCCTGGATTTCGCAGCGGACAGTCGCTACGCGATAAACAGCCGCAGCCGATACAACCGTCCAGCTCATCGCGCAACGCCACCAGCGTATGAATACGTCGGTCTAACTCTTCGCGCCACTGCGATGAGAGCTGCTTCCACTCTTTCGCGCTTAACGTATGTCCTTCCGGCAAGATACCAAACGCGTCGCCGATAGTTGCCAGCGGGATGCCAATACGTTGGGCGATCTTGATAATCGCGACATAACGCAACACGTCACGCTTGTATCGCCGTTGGTTACCGCTATTACGGATACTGGTAATTAGCCCTTTGCTTTCATAGAAGTGCAGGGCGGACACAGCAACACCGCTACGTTTCGCAACTTCCCCCGGCGTCAGTAAGGCTTTTAAACGGGGAGATTTTTTTTCCATAAATCGCTTTACCTCAAGTTAACTTGAGGAATTATACTCGCCCGCAGACAAAACGACGAATCGAATACTGTTTAAGAGGCAACAATATGTCGCATCAGCAGATAATTCAGACCCTTATCGAATGGATTGATGAACATATCGACCAACCGCTAAACATTGATGTGGTGGCAAAAAAATCGGGCTACTCCAAGTGGTATTTGCAGCGGATGTTTCGTACGGTAACGCATCAAACATTAGGCGAGTATATTCGCCAGCGCCGTCTCCTGTTGGCGGCCGTTGAGCTACGAACGACCGAGCGCCCGATTTTTGATATCGCGATGGACCTGGGCTATGTATCGCAGCAAACCTTCTCGCGTGTATTCCGCCGCGAGTTCGATCGCACTCCCAGCGATTACCGTCACCGCCTGTAGGGCGTCTGCCCGCGTATCGTCAGAGGCGCGGGCGTTTGTTGTAACCAGGCGATGAATTCCTGCGGTGGCAACGCCTTCGCAAAGTGCCATCCCTGACAATACTGAACGCCGCGTTTTAGCAACCAGCTAACCTGTTCAGCCGTTTCAACCCCCTCAGCAATGATTTTTAGCCGCAAACTTTGCGCCATTTCAATAATATGTTCCACAATCAAATGGCTGGCGCTATTAGTGGTTAGCGTGTCGACAAAAGATTTATCAATTTTTAAAAGGTCGACATTTAATGAGTACAGGTTATGCAAGTTCGAATAGCCGGTACCAAAGTCATCAATTGCCACCTCGTATCCCGCCTGGCGAAACGCCTGAATAATCGGCGTCATTTTAGGCACATCAATAAATCCGCGCTCAGTCACTTCAACCTTTATCTGTTGCGCAAGCACTGAATGCTGACGCGTTTTTTCATGAATCATCACAATTAGTCGGGAAGAGAGAAAATCGGCGGCAGAGAGATTGATAGAGACATAAAGATGCGGGTGCGCGGCCAGAAAACCACCTAAATCATTAAATACCTCTTCGACGACATAATCGGTGATCTGCTCAATCATCCCCTCTTTTTCCGCCAGCGGAATAAATTCGCACGGGCTCATCACCGGACCGTGATAGCCCGGCCAACGCAATAGCGCTTCGGCACCTACACATGTCCCGTTTCGGATATCAATGATCGGCTGATAATGAAGGCAAAGCTGGTGCCTGGTAATGGCCCGTTGCAGCAATCGACGCGGTGAGTAATATGCCTGCCGGGATCGTGACCACATAAATAAGACGATAATGCTACAGATGATCCCTAACGGTAGCGTTAACGTAAGCTGATGAAAGAGGTTCTGGTAAAAGCGTTGCTTTGAGGTTGACACAATCGCGGCAACCGGTCGTTTTGCTGATTTAACCAGAGTATAAAAACGCTCACCCTGTTGGAACACAGGTTCACTCCGTCGTACCAAAGGTAATAGCTGATCAGCCTGCGCCTGTTCACTCAGGGAGAAAAAGGTGTTGGTCACCGTATCATACATTCCCCAGGCCAACGCCGGATCGTCTGACATCACCTCGCTATAAGATAAGGGATTGATAACCGCGACATAGTTTCCCCGCTGCATATATGTCATTTTATAACCGTTGAAAAAAGGCGTATCACGATAGTAATAAATAGCGATGTCAGGCTTTCGTTTATAGTCAGCGCGGGGAATAAAATAAGGACTTGTTGGCGTCATAACCGTAGAGCATAGAAAACGCTGGCCCTTAGCATAAATCAACTCATTAATGTACAAACGACCGCGGATAATATTCAGCATTCGCTGTTGATGGGCTGGCGTACAGGCTTGCCCCTGATATTGTTCAGCGGCATCGCGGGCTAAATCTGCTTGCAGGATAACCCGCTCCGTTTTATCTAATACCAACTGCGCAAATGAATGTAACTGATTTCTGGTTTCAGAGACTGCCCGGATATGAGCAAACCAGATCGCCAGCAATACAGGAAGTAACACCACAATGATCGTTCCGAGAAATCTCAACACCTTGCGTCGTGTGCTTTGACTCATTTTCAGCCTATTTCCCTGCATTATTTGTGACTATTGTTGGCAAAATAAGACGTGAACCAAACGGAGGTTTACGGTGCATGAATTTATCAATATTAGCAACAGACTTTTACCGATCAACATTTACCATTAATAACTACGCGCAATCTCTTTCGCATACCAGGCAGGACGCTAAATATTTTTGATAATATCAGATTTATACTCAAGTAAACGATGGGGTATACATCTTTACTCCTTTCTTTTGATAAATAACTTGATATTTTTATCAGGTCTGAATTTCACGAAAAAAAATAAAAGAGTAGTAATAATACATCTTTGCTTTCCGGCAGTTTCTCTACGGACGCGTAGAAGTCACACAAAAAATACGGTTATAAAACGCACAAAAAATACATTGCCGATCTGGCGAATAAGCTGGTTTTTGTGATATAGTTCACAAAAACAATGAAATAGAAACAATGTTTCATTCGATGTTGATGTGACGTCCGTTGATAGCCAGAATGTCCCACGTTTCCCGGGAACAACGCCGAGCTGTCCTGGACAAAGGTCTATTCAGAGGAAATGTTTCATGGCTGCCATAACCACTGGTGTCGTTCTTCTCCGCTGGCAACTGCTGAGCGCCGTGCTCATGTTTTTAGCCAGCACGCTCAATATCCGTTTCCGTAAATCAGATTATATTGGTCTGGCGGTGATCAGTAGCGGTCTGGGCGTGGTATCCGCCTGCTGGTTTGCCACCGGCTTACTCGGTATTACCATGATGGATCTCGCTGCGATCTGGCATAACATTGAAGCCGTGATGGTCGAAACGATGAGCCAGACCCCGCCAGAATGGCCGATGGTGCTGACCTGATACGCTATCGCTGCCGCTGAAGCCGCCCACCGGTTATCTCAACGCGGAATCGCGCGCCAGGGGTAGCCTTGCGAACCATCACGTCCTTCGCATTGCCGTTGATGAGGGCCGCCAGGTGTGGTTATCCAAAAATGGCAAGTGGAATAGCCCTAACAGAATCGAGCTAAACTTATTGAAGACGTTGCCGACTCGTTAAATGACAAAAAAAGACCCGTTTGTGCAACGGGTCTTTTTTATTAAGCAGTACCGCCTGATAACAGCGACAAGCGCTGCTTATTTTACATTAATAATTTATCCGGAGAACAATCACGGATTATTTTTCCACCTTTCATTACCAGGACCCGGTCAAAATACTTTATCAGGTATCGACGATGCGTCACCATGATCAACGTCTTCCCATGAATAAACTCATCTAAGTTATCAAAAATTTGCTTCTCGGTATTTTCATCCAGATTTGATGTTGGTTCATCCCATAAAAAGACGCTGGCGTTACTGCTCAGACTACGTGCTAATAATAGTTGCTGCTGCTGTCCGGATGACAGGTTTTTAGCCATAAAATTCACCGGAAACTTCAGCCCCATAGGATGTTGCAAGATAAAACCACAGTTCGCCAGATGGAGCGCCTTGAGTACCCGGCCCCTGTCGTTTTGCGGTTTTAACGCGAAATTACTTTCAATGGTTCCGGTGAATAAAACATCATGTGTCGTCACCACGCTTAAATGCTGAGAAAAAAAGTTCTGCGATAAATGTCCTAAGTTATATCCATCATATAAGATGGCGCCGTCTGTTGGTGAAAGGTAGCCAGATAGCATTCCCAGCAATGAGCTTTTTCCTGCACCGCATTCGCCTACCACCGCGACACGCTGCCCCGCAGGTATGTCTATAGACAGTCGGTTAATAATCATCGGAGATTGAGCATCATACTGATAACTCACGCCCCGAATAGAGATATCGCCATTGCACTTTGATATTGACTGTAATGCCGGTGTTTTTTCTGCCTGATCTTCATCAAAAAAAGAAAGCAGATCCTTACCGGTTTTTTCTGCTGATAAAATAGAGATTAATGTAGAAGAAAAATTCGAAATGATCCCGGAAATACGACCAGAGACAATGACAGATGAAACAATTGCGCCAGTAGTAACATCACCCTTGATTACCATAAAAAAGGCTATTACCATAATAGTTATTTGGGTAATAGATGACATACTACCCAATATAGATTGATAGATAAGATTTAATTTCCTTATCTTCAGGTTAAGATACGACTGTTCATTTGATGTATTAACCCAATCAAAAAGTAAACCTTGATTATTTAAGGTATGGATCATTTTAATAGATAAGAAAACTTCTGAGATAAAAATATTCCTGTTCTTCTGTCCTTCTTTTTGTTTGTTCATTAACTCATTAGTATAATGGTGGTTAACGAGGGAAATAATAATAGAGACGATAAACATGGTAACAGGTACAATAACGACCAGACCTAAATTTACATATATAACAATGAGAAATATAATAAATATTGGAATATCGGCTATACGTTGAAAGATCGAGTTTAATAAAACGGGTTTAATTTTCTGAAACTCATTCCATAGCACAAATGCTGATGACATGGATCTGCCATTTTTCTTTTTACTATAAAGTACCGCTTCAAGAAATGCGATATCAATATCGACGTCATCCTGCCTTGCTGTGATAGACTGATAAATATCTTTCGAAGTACGAAGGATAAACTCAAAAACAATAAATACAGCAACAATTATAGCCACGCCAAATAAAGATGAAACCGAAGCACTTGGAACAAGCTTATCATAGAACAGATTACTAAATACTGGGATAGTTAACGCAAAAATTGCCATAAAAAGAGATGAAAAGAAGTATTTAGTATAAAAAATCTTGTTCATCGATAAAGAGTTTTTTATGATATTTTTTACTCTTATACTATCAACAACTTTATTTAAAGGTAGTATACTAAATGCAGATAACTCTTTTAAATATTCTTCTTCAATTTCAACATAACAGAGTTCACCGCGCGCGTTTACCAACTTTATTTTTTGCCCGCCACTCACACACACCATCCACTTCATTTCTGGTGTTAATAGTAAAATCGGCATAGGCTCATTTAGTAAATCTTCACCATTATTAAATAATATATCCTGTAGAGAAAGCCCTAACGACAAAAAGAAATTCTTCATTTGTATAGAGTCGTCAGTGTTATTTCTGTCGTACTTTTTAAATCTTAAATTTATATCATCCTCTTTGATGTCAATTTTTATGTTGAATTTTTTAGACACTATAGATAATGCCGTTTCCGCACTTAAATAATAAGGTTCTAGTTTTTTATCCATAAGTAAACCCCCTCACCCAAAGGTGAGGGGCCTCCGTTATTATGCGTGTTCTTCTTGATTATCTACAGGTAGCGTAACTTCATTAACGGCGAAAACATCAATAGCGCCGTTATTGTTGTGCCCTACAGAACTCGTGGAAGGGGAATCATTAATATCATCCTCGGTCTTTCCTCTTGCATTCATTGCGTTCACAATATCCGCCGAGGAGTGATCGACTGAGAATGTTTTCTCCTTAATCAGGAAATCATCGTCCTTATCAATGAATTTCACGTCCATAGTATATTCACCATCTTCCAAAGATAGCGGAACTTCGAATATTGCTTTCTGGTTAGTTATCGGCAGAGTAAACTCTTCTCCTTCAAACATAACACTGACATTAACAATATTCTCAGGTACTGATATTTCAAAAGAAGGTGTCTGACTAATTGAACGATCTATTTCATCCCCAGAGTCAGCGTTTAACAATGTAATACTATAGGCTGTCTCCTTCACCACGCTTTCTTCCGCCGCAGACGGCACTGTACGAAGATGCGTAGCGCTTTCGGCATTCACTGTTTCAGACTCCGGTGGAGTAACCGCTGTTGCCGTGGCGTCATCGCTCGCATCGTCATGCTGGCTATCCGCTGTTACCGTCACCGTTGAGTCAACCGTCACCTCCAGCGAAGCAGATTGCAGTGAGTTCCCCGCGCGATCCACCACCGTCACGCTCAGCGTGTAGGTACCATCATTCCAGGCGGCTGGCGGCGTGAAGGTCCAGCCATCCGCGCCTTGCGTCGCCTGATAGATGTCTGTCACGCCATTATGCGTCACGTTTACAGTCACCCCGGTCACATCAGCATCAATATGCTGCAGCGTGAACTTAGGCTGGGTGTGATTGTGATTCGTCACGTTATCGCTGTCTGAAGCGCCATTGTCTTCACCTGCTGCCAGCGCAATCTCCGGCACGGTCAGCGTACTGTCGATCGTAACGGTAATGGGTAACGAGTTTTTCTGATTACCCGCGGCATCGCTTGCGATTACCGATATCGTATAGGAACCATCAGCTAACGGTGTACCTGGCGTAAAGAACCAAACGCCATCGGCATTTTTTTCAGCATTATATACGGTCCCATTGATATCGACCTGGACGATCACAACATCGCTTTCCAGATTCCCGATAATAAAGGTAGGCTGATTATCTCGCGTAATATTATCGCCCACCGTACCACTGTCTGAGTCTGGAGATAATGAAATAACGGGAACCTCTTTCATGATATCGAGAGGGACATCATCACTCCGGTTGCCAATCGCATCCACACTCGTAATGGTAAACTTCCCTTCCGATGGATACGGGATCGCCATACTCCATTTACCATTATCAGGAACGGTTAACGTATAAGTATTCCCATTACTATCGGTTATTATTAGCTGAGATTTGGCTTCCGCCGTCCCCTGCATAATAATTAGATCGTTGACAATATCTGAATAAGTTACGACCGGAGCGTTTGGCGGCGTTCGATCAATAAATATTTCATGTACCTCTTCCTTACGGTTGCCTGCGTTATCCTCAATACTCAAAGTGATATCGTATTTCCCTTCCGGAAGCTGATCGGTCGATAACTCCCACTGCCCATTAGCCGCAACGACAGCGGTTGCCAGCGTGACCCCTGCCACGATTAATGATACCGTAGCGCCAATTTCCCCCATACCTCTCATGGTAATAGTGGAGCTATTACTCCACCAGTCCGTTTTCGATGATGATTTATTGTCATCAAGCTCGCTGGTAAATACCTGGATATGCGTATCGACCCAAATGGAATACTTTTCCTGATTGACGTTACCAGCACGGTCCGTAGATTTAACAGTGATATCCAACTGGCCTTCTGTGAAATAAAGCGGGTTCACCGGCATCTGCCAGTGGCCTTTGTCATTAACCCAAACTTCCCCCACATTTAAGCCATTAATGATGATTTCTATTTTGCTATTGGGCTCGGCACTGCCACTAAACAATAAGTTACGTGTCGTGTCCGTTATATATATTTTGCCATCACTACCGGTCATCTCTGCTAACGTTTGTCCGCCGATAGAATCAATAGCGACAGGCGTCGTATTTAAGGTATCGATAGTAAAGTTTAGCGTTTTCGAGGTAGCCGTGTTGCCTGCTTTATCGGTGATAACATAATAAATGCTATGGGAACCATCGCCCAACGGTGACTCAGGTCGATAAACTTGATTTCTGTCCGTCACCGTGATCGTATCGACTAACACCCCATCAATGAAAATCTGAACACTCTGGTTCATTTCTCCATAAATACTAAACGCAGGCCGGGTTTGACTCGTTATACTATCATTACTGAAAATACCGTTATCAGATCCTGCCATCATAACAGGATTATCGATAAACGTACTGGTATCTATCGTGACGAGTAAGCGAGGCGATTCTGCCGTATTACCTGCCGGGTCTTCGGCAACCACTCGGATAGAATATTCACCATCTTTTAACGCATTATCAAACTGATAGGACCAGGTTCCATCTTCAAGCACAAGAACATTTGCCACGATCTTTTCATCCACATAAATATGGATTGTGGCTCCCGCTTCTGCGGTGCCAACTAACACAGGCTTGTTGTGATTAGTAATCAGATCGTCAAGTGAACCAGAGTTGCTCGCATCTTCAAGGTTGAGCGTTGGGAAGTCGGTTGATGAATCGACATCCACGCTATAATCCTTGCTCACTTCTGTGTTGCCAGCAACGTCAGTAATGCTGAAATGAATATTAAACGTACCATCATCTTGCAGCAGTATCGGCGCGCGCCATGTGCCATCAGCCTCAACCATAACAACGTTGACTAATTTACCATCGACAAAGATGCTGACCTGAGAACCAGCCTCCCCGACACCTGAGACTGACAACGCTCGGTTATTAGAGAGGGCCGGTAATGAATCTTCATCAATATCAAAGACAGCAATTTGAGAATCGATTGTCACGGTTGTAATCGCAGACTCAACCCGGTTACCAGCAGTATCCGTAGCAACAAATTGCACCTGATACTCGCCGTCGGCGCTATTTGCCGGCATGGTATAGCTAATATTACCTGACGAACTCGCCTCTACTGTGCCTTGTAACACACCATTAATATAAACCTGTACCGTCGCGCCGGGATCGGTCATGGCAACCAGTACCGGAGACTTATTATTGGTAATCAGATCATATTTATCACCGCTATTAGTATCCCGACTTAATGAAATATCGCTGATTTCAATCTGCGTATCATGTTCTATCAGAATCTCTTTTTGTTGGCTGTTGCCCGCTTTATCTTCCGATACCACGACAAAGGCATTACTACCTTCACGCAGATCTAATTCTGCGCTCCATCGACCATCATTGCCTACCACCAGGGTAGCAATAACCACCCCCTGCGGATTCCTGATGGTTAAAGTACTTCCGGCTTCGGCAGTACCATCGATGGTGACATGAGATTTATTGGTGATCCAGTCGCCAACTTTGCCACTGTCATCAGCTTCGCGTAATACCACGGTTAACGGCGAAATTACCGTATCCAGTATTACATTCTGCGGACCAAACTCTCTGATATTGCCGGCAACGTCTTCAACTTTAAACGTTAATTCATAATTACCGTCATTACCCAAAGCGGGTAATACTACGCCCCAGTGTCCTGCGCCTGTCGTATAAGCAATCGCTTTTTCAACGCCATTCACAAAGATAGTGATTTTGCTGTTTGGCTCACTGGTGCCGCCAATCTCCGGCGTCACCGTATTGATATATCCGCCCTCATGCATTCCAGATATATTCCATACCAGTTCAGCAACCTCGGTATCGATAGTGACATCAACGGCGGTAGAACGCAGTTCGCTATTATCGCGAGGGTTGACGATACCCACCTGGACGACATAATGACCATCTTTCATTTCCGATAACTGGAAAGTATATCGACCCGCTGTATCCGCTGTCGCCTCGCCGACCTTCACGCCATCTACATAAATACTCACAATCGCATTAGGTAACGTGTTCCCAACCAGGGTCGGCGTTTTATTATTCGTGGTAAAGTCTCCTAAGGCACCACTATCGCTCTCCTCGCTGAGCTTTATGGTTGGAGGCGTGACATCAATAACAGGTATTACGACAGGAAAGTCGACCTGCGACGATTCATTACCCGCTTTATCTTTGGCAACAATGCTCACAACATAGGAGCCTGGCGCTAATACTGATGGCGGCGTCCAGCTCCATTCGCCATTCGCATTGGCGTTTGCCGAGCCGACCACTTTCCCATCCCACTGAATCATAATCGTCGAGAACGCTTCGGCGAGCCCTTTGAACTCAGGACGCAGGCTGGTTGCCTCATACTGATCATCAATAGATGGATCCGAAAGGCGAATGGTAGGATCGATCGTAACCGTATCGATAGTGAATCTTTCCTGCGTTTGCGCAGTATTTCCCGCGACATCTGTTGCGACGACGTTGATGGTATACATGCCATCCGGCAGTATATTCGGCGTCACACTCCAGTTGCCATCGGCGCCAACCGTAATCGTGTGTTTTAAAACCTCCCGACCTGACTTATCGTCAACAATGGTAATCACCAGTTTCGCATTAGGCTCCGCAGTACCTTCGAATTTGGGATTTTGCTTATTCGTAAGGTTATCGCTATTGGAGCTGCCGGTATCAGACGCTGGCTCCATTCTGACACTGACGCTTGTCGTGGTATCAATGGTAAAGGGCAGCTTAGTTTCAGAAGTATTTCCGGCAATATCTCTGAAGACAACAACGGCTTCGTATACGCCATCGTTTAGCGCAACGGGAACCTGAAATTCCCAGAGGTTATTGCCATTTGCCGTAACCGGATAAGAAACGCCGTTAATTCTGATTACAACAGTATCAATATCGGCGGGTACATTGCCAATAACGAAACGTGGTTTAGTGACACTCGTAATATTATCAACAGCGCTTTCGCCAGTATCATCCGCATCCAGCAAATCAATACGGGGATCAGAAACAACAGTGTCTATTGTGAATGATACCTCTTTGCTAATTCTATTACCTGCGATATCTTCAGCCACTATTTCTATTTTGTAAGTTCCATCCACTAACGGTGTATCAGGGGTAAATAGCCATTTATTACCTGCCCCCTGAGTCAGTGTGCTGGATTTCCCGTTTAAAATTACCGTCACGCTCTGCAGCGGTTCTCTGGCTGAAATTTCAAAACGTGGAGAGGTAATATTCGTAATACCATCCGTAGAATCCTTTCCGGCGTCGTCCAGCATCACGACGCTCAGGCCGTCAATCTGCGTATCCACGGTAAAGCCCAGCGTGGAATTTGCCGTATTCCCTGCCCGATCCGTCGCCTGGACATGGAGAGTATAATGACCATCAGACAATGCGCTACCTGCAGTAAATTGCCACTGCCCGGCCGCATTTTTACTGACAGGCGTCCAGTTTACGCCATCGAAAGAAACCAGCACCGATGTCACATCATCAGGCGTTGCAATTTCAAAAGAGGGACGGGTAGCATTGGTGACATTATCGTGATCGTTGACGCCGCTATCTGTTGTTAACGTAACACTGTCAATCTGAACCTGCGTGTCGATTTCAATCTTCAGTTCGGCCGATGTTTTGGTATTACCAGCAATATCCGTTACGGTAACAGAGATCGTATGCTGACCGTCAGACAGTGGTTGATCCGGCGTAAAGGTTAAATTCCCCCCTGTGTTTTCAATGGTGTAATCCCGACCATCAATATGAACCACAATGTGTGATACATCATTATCGACATTACCGATAATAAACACCGGTTTGTTAATCCTGGTAAGATTATCATTAGTATCATCACCAGTATCATGGGTGGGATCGAGTACAATTGTCGGCTCTCGCAGAGTCGTATCAATCGTAAACTGCAGCGTTTCTTGCGCAACGTTGCCGGCGATATCAGTCACATCAACCAAGAGAGTGTGTTGCCCATCAGGTAATGCCGAACCGACATTAAATATCCAGCGACCATCCCCTCCTTTTGTGAGTTCAATCCAATTAGCGGCGTTATCGATTTTAACGCGCACATGGGTAATATCATCAGCGGTAACAATACTAAACTGCGGCTTGTCGACTTTGGTAATGTTATCTACATCGCTATCACCGCTATCTGTAACCAACGTGACGCTTTCAATTTCAGCCGTCGTATCTATCACAACAGGTAATGGTTTCGATGTCGCGGTATTTCCGGCCTTATCTTCAACCGTAACGGTAATATTATAAGAACCATCCGGAATGGCATTGCCTGGTGTAAATTGCCAACCAGCCCCAACCTTAGTCGCGTTATAATCATGACCATCAATCGTCACCACGACTTTGATAACATCGGGGTCAACATTACCAATCGTAAAGGTGGGTCGTGAAATATTAGTGATATTATCGGCGGTATTCGCTCCGGTATCTTGTCCTGCGTCTAAAGCAATAGTCGGAACCTGTATATTAGTATCGATATTAAATACTAAATCTTTATTCGCAATATTACCTGCCTGATCCGTGGCCTCTACGCGAAGGGTATATGTGCCGTCAACCAGAGTATTCGGGGTGTCAAAAATCCACTGTCCGTCGGCATTTTTGCGTATCACATTCCAGTTAGCGCCACCATCCAGGGTTACGCGTACCTGGATGACATCACCGGGAACGTCAATTCTGAATGACGGTTTAGCAACATTCGTTAATTGATCATTCTGCACGCCAGTATCATTAAGCAATACGATATTGTTAATGGTTGTCGTGGTATCAATACGCACCTCTAACGGTGCAGATTCTTTTACATTCCCCGCCAGATCTTCCACCACAACGGCTAACTGATATGAGCCATCAGCCCAGCTCGCAGAAGGCGTAAAGCGCCATTGACCATTGGTGAATACCGCCGCTTCCTCGTGCGTTTTACCGTTGTAAGTTACTTTGACCATCACGCGCGTAACGTCAGAATCAACCTGGCGTATGTCGAACACAGGCCGATCGTGTTTGGTGAGGCGATCGCCAACAGTACCGCTATCTTCGCCGGCCGCCAGCTCAATCACCGGCGTAGTCAACGAACCGTCTATCGTCACCTTTAAAGGCGCGGATGTTTGCTGGTTGCCTGCCACATCTGTTACCGTCACGGTGAATGTGTAGCTACCGTCCGCCAAAGCAGAATCCGGTCGATAGCGCCAGCCGTCGGCTGATTCGGTGAGTACCACCGTTTTAAACGTGCCGTTATGCTCAATACTCAATTCCACGTGTCGAACATCTTTATCGATACTCCCCAACACAAATACTGGTTGAGTGACGCTGGTCAGATTATCGTTCTTATTCTGTCCGGTATCCTGATCGGGCGCCAGCTCAATGGTTGGCGTCAACAACGTGATGTCGATAGTGAAATTGAGCGTCTCCGTCATCTTATTACCCGCACCGTCAGTCACTTCCACGGTCAGGGTATGCTGTCCCTCTGGCATATCCGTCGGCCAGGTGTAATCCCAAATGCCAGCCGTCGAACTCTTGATTGCAGTAACCCAGGTCGTGCCGCCGTCAATACTCAGAAGAACCTTTTCCACATCATCCGGTACCGAGATCTGGAACTGCGGACGCACATGTTTTGTCACATTATCGCCAGGGACGCCGCTATCGTTGACTAATTCAATACGATCAATGGCTATTTGCGTATCCACTGTCACCGTCAGCGGCGTAGACGGACGCGTATTTCCCGCCCGATCCTCCACTGTCACCGTCAGCGTATAATCACCGTCGCCCCACGGCGCTGGCGGTGTAAAGCTCCATCCTCCAGCCCCCTGTGTCGCGGTAAACGAGGTTGTCGTTCCATTATGCGTGACGCTGACTGTAACGTTGATAACATCCGAATCGATATTCTGCAGAATAAAGGTCGGTCGGGTGCGATTGGTCATATCATCGCCAGGCGTACCGGTATCATCCGTGCTATCCAGCGCAATGGTCGGCGTCGACAACCGGGTGTCGATGAAAAATTCAAGCGTTTGCGTCGCCGTATTGCCCGCTCTGTCGGTGACCATGACGGTTAGGGTGTGTTTTCCATCGCCCATATCCGTTGGCCAGGTATAGCCCCAGACGCCTTCGATACCCTGCGCCGCGCTCACCCAGTTTGCGCCCCCATCAATGCTCAGTTGCACAGAATTCACATCCGCCGGCACCGTGATCTCAAACTGCGGACGGGTACTGTTAGTTAGATTGTCATCAGGCACGCCATGATCATTGACCAATGTAATATCAGTAATGCTGGTTTGCGTATCTACCGTCACTATCAGCGGCGTGGACTGGCGGACATTCCCCGCGTTATCCTGGACTTCTACCGTTAGCGTATAGCTACCGTCCGCCCAGTCAGCATCTGGCGTAAAGCGCCACTGTCCTCCAACCTGGGTTAGTGTCACTTCCTGGCTATTGCCGCCCTGTGTGATCCGCAAAATGACCGAGTGCGCATCGGCGTCAATATTGCCAATGGTAAAGCCCGGTCTTTTGACGCTCGTAATATGATCGCCAATGGCGCCTGTATCGTCCCTGCTATCCATAGCGATGGTAGGCGTTGACAGCCGGGTATCAATGGTAAAATCGAGCGTCTGCGTCGTCTGGTTTCCCGCCTTATCGGTCGCTTCTACCGTCAGGGTATGTAGCCCGTCGGTCACATCTTTCGGCCAGGTGTAATCCCAGATCCCTGCCGTGCCCTGTGTTGCACGAACCCACGTATTACCGCCGTCGATACTCAGACGTACCTCGTTGACATCCCCTGGCACCGTGACGCGGAAGTGTGGACGAACGTCATTGGTCAGGTTGTCGCCGGGAATACCGTTATCATTAACCAGTTCAATATCATCAATGGCAATATGGGTATCGACCGTAACCGTCAGCGGCGCTGAGTATTTTACGTTACCCGCATCATCCTCCACCCTCACCGTCAGCGTATGACTGCCATCCGCCCACATACCGGTCGGTGTCACGCTCCAGATGCCGGTCGCGCCTTTGGTGGCCGTCAGCACCTCTTTCGTGCCGCCATGCTGTACCTCAACCGTGACATACCGTGCGTCCGCGTCAATATTGCCCAGTATAAACGTCGGCTTATTCACGCTGGTCAGGTTATCGCCTTTTGTTCCGCTGTCGTCCGTGCTGTCCAGAGCGATAGTCGGTTCTGACAGTAGGGTATCGATGATGAAGTCCAGTTTCTGCGTCGTCTGGTTTCCCGCCTTGTCGGTCGCCTCCACTGTCAGGGTATGCTTACCCTCTCCCACATCAGCCAGCCAGGTATAATCCCAGACGCCCGGCGTCGCGCTCTGGGTAGCGTTGAACCACGTCTTGCCGCCGTCAATGCTCAGGCGTACCTCGTTAACATCCGTCGGTACCTTCACCTGGAACTGCGGACGCACGTTATTAGTCAGATTATCGTCGGGAATACCGCTGTCATTGACCAGTTCAATGTTATTAATGGCGATTTGCGTGTCCACCGTCACCGTCAGCGATGCAGAATGGCTGGTGTTCCCCGCTTTATCTTCGACTGACACACTCAGGGTATAATCACCCGCCCCCCATGATGTCGGCGGCGTAAAGGTCCATCCTCCTGCGTCTTTAGTCACGTCAAATGTGGTGGTGACGCCGCCATGCTCCACGCTGACCGTAACGCGAACGGCATCATCATCAATATGTTGCAGGTTAAATGTCGGCTGGGTGCGATTGGTCATGTTATCGCCCTGGACACCGGTATCGTCCGCACTATCCAGTACAATAACCGGCGTCGACAGCGTGGTATCAATAGTGAAGTCGAGCGTCCTGGTCACCGTATTGCCTGCGTTATCAGTCGCTTTCACCGTTAACGTGTAGTCATCATCTGCCAATGTCTTTGGCCAGGTATAATTCCAGACGCCCGACGTCGAGCTTTGCATCGCCTTAACCCAGGTTACACCGCCGTCAATACTCAGACTGACTTCGTTGACATCCCCTGGCACCGTGATGCGGAAATGTGGATTGGCGTCGTTAGTTAGATTGTCGCCCTTAGTACCGCTGTCATTAACCAGTTCAATATCATCAATGGTGATTTGGGTATCGACCGTAATCGTCAGCGGCGCTGAGTATTTTACGTTACCCGCATCATCCTCCACCCTCACCGTCAGCGTATGACTGCCATCCGCCCACATACCGGTCGGTGTCACGCTCCAGATGCCGGTCGCGCCTTTGGTGGCCGTCAGCACCTCTTTCGTGCCGCCATGCTGCACCTCAACCGTGACATACCGTGCGTCCGCGTCAATATTGCCCAGTATAAATGTCGGCTTATTCACGTTGGTCAGGTTATCGCCTTTTGTTCCGCTGTCGTCCGTGCTGTCCAGAGCGATAGTCGGCTCTGACAGTAGGGTATCGATGTTGAACTCCAGGTTCTGTGTTGCCTTGTTTCCCGCCGCGTCGGTCGCTTCCACCGTCAGAGTGTGAGAACCGTTAGCCACATCGGTCAGCCAGGTGTAATCCCAGACGCCCGGCGTCGCGCTCTGTGTGGCGTTAAACCACGTTTTGCCGCCGTCAATGCTCAGGCGCACCACGTTGACATCCGTCGGTACCGTCACCTGGAACTGCGGACGCACGTTATTAGTCAGATTATCGTCGGGAATACCGCTGTCATTGACCAGTTCAATATGGTCAATGGCGATTTGCGTATCGATGGTGACCGTCAACGGCGCTGAGTGGCGAATATTACCCGCCTCATCTTTCACCGTTACCGTCAGCGTATAGTCGCCATCAGTCCACGCGCTGCCAGGTACAAAACGCCACTGCCCGTTAGTCTGCGTCAGCTCCACCTCCTCGCTGTGACCATCGCGCATCACCTGCACGACGACCTGAGTCACGTCAGAATCAATACCGCCGATAATAAAACCCGGCGTTTTAACGTTAGTCTTATTATCGTTGGCGGTGCCGCTATCATCTGCGCTATCCAGCGTGATGGTCGGTGTCGACAATGTGGTATCAATGATAAAATTGAGCGTTTCCGTCGCCGTGTTGCCTGCAACATCGGTTGCTTTCACTGTCAGGGTATACGTATTTTCGACCAGATCTGTCGGCCATATATACTCCCAAACGCCGTCAGACGTCAGCGTTGCGTTAACCCAGTTGATGCCGCCATCAAGACTCAGTTGCACAGAGTTCACGTCCGTCGGTACCGTAATATGAAACTGTGGACGTGCTTCATTGGTCAGGTTATCCCCGACAATACCCGTGTCATTAAGAAGCTCAATGCGATCAATAGACGTTTGCGTATCGATAGTCACCGTCAGCGGCGCAGAATAATTTGTATTACCCGCCTTATCTTCTACCTTTACCGTCAACGTATAGTCGCCATCGGTCCAGGCTGCGCCCGGCGTAAAGCGCCACACACCGCCGTTCTTAATCAACTCTATCTGTTGGTTCTTACCATCATGCGCCACCGTCACCACCACTTTGGTCACGTCGGCGTCGATATTACCGAGGGTAAAGCCTGGCATCTTAACGTTGGTGATGTTATCGCCAGCGGCGCTATCATCCGCACTGTCCAGGGTAATCGTCGGTTCTGACAGCAGGGTATCGATGATGAAGTCCAGTTTCTGCGTCGTCTGGTTTCCCGCCTTGTCGGTCGCTTCCACCATCAGGGTGTGAGGGCCGTTAGCCACATTCGTCAGCCAGGTGTAATCCCAGACGCCCGACGTCGCGCTCTGCGTGGCGTCAAACCACGTTTTGCCGCCATCAATACTCAGTCTTACACCGTTAACATCCGCCGGTACTGTCACCTGAAAGTGCGGGCGCGCTTCATTGGTCAGATTATCGCCGGGGATACCGCTGTCGTTAACCAGTTCAATACGGTCAATGGCGATATGCGTGTCCACTGTCACCGTCAACGGCGCGGACTGCTTCACATTTCCGGCCCTATCTTCTACCTTCACCGTCAGGATATAGTCGCCGTCCCCCCAGTCGCTGGTCGGCGCAAAGCGCCACTGTCCGCCGGTCTGAACCAGTGGTACCTCCTGTTTAATACCATTGTGCATTACCTCCACTATCACCCTGCTGACATCGGTATCAATATTGTTGAGGGTAAAGCCCGGCGTTTTAACATTGGTGATATTATCGCCCGCGATGCCGCTGTCATCTGCGCTGTCCAGCGAGAGGGTCGGCACAGACAGAGTGGTATCGATAGTGAAATCAAGTTCCTGCGTCGTCTGGTTTCCCGCCTTGTCGGTCGCTTCTACCGTCAGGGTATAGCCTCCGTCGGCCACATCATCCGGCCAGATATAATCCCAGGCGCCCGGCGTCGCGCCCTGAGTAGCGTTGAACCACGTCTTGCCGCCGTCAATGCTCAGGCGCACCACGTTGACATCCGTCGGTACCGTCACCTGGAAGTGCGGACGCACGTTATTAGTCAGATTATCGTCGGGAATACCGCTGTCATTGACCAGTTCAATGTTATTAATGGCGATTTGCGTGTCCACCGTCACCGTCAGCGATGCAGAATGGCTGGTGTTCCCCGCTTTATCTTCGACTGACACACTCAGGGTATAATCACCATCCGCCCATAATGCCGGCGGCGTAAAGGTCCATCCGCCTGTGCCTTTCGTGGCGTCAAATGTAGTGGTGACGCCGCCATGCTCCACGCTGACCGTAACGCGAACGGCATCATCATCAATTTGCTGCAGGGCAAATGTCGGCTGGGTGCGATTCGTCAGATTATCGCCCTGGATGCCGGTGTCGTCCGCGTTATTCAGTACGATGACCGGCACTGACAGCGTGGAATCCACCGCGAAATCGATGGTCTTCGTCACTGTATTGCCTGCTTTATCAGTCGCTTCCACCGTTAGCGTGTATTGACCATCTGCCAGGTCTGTCGGCCAGATATACTCCCAGCTTCCTGCTACGCCCGGAGTTGCCTGAACCCACGAATGACCACCGTCAATGCTCAGACGGACTTCATTGACATCCGTAGGTACCGTCACACGAAAGTGGGGACGGTCGTCGTTGGTCATATTATCGCCTTTCACGCCGCTATCGTTGACCAGTTCCACCCCATCAATGGCGATTTGGGTATCGATAACGACCGTCAGCGGCGTTGAGTAGTTGGTATTTCCTGCCTTATCTTCTACTTTCACCGTTAACGTGTAGCTGCCATCCGCCCACGTATTCCCTGGTGTAAATAACCAACTACCATTGAGGTGGGAAAGTTCGATCTCTTCGCTCACGCCATTGTGCATCACCTGTACGACGACCCGATGCGCATCAGCATCAACACCGGAAATAGCAAAACCTGGCTTATTGATATTGGTCAGGTTATCGCCTGTAACCCCCGTATCATCCTTAGAAAGCAGGGAAATCACCGGCGTTGATACTGTGGTATCGATAGTAAAATCGAATACCGCGCTGTTCGCTTTATTACCCGCAATGTCCTCAACCTTGACATAAACCTGATGCAAGCCTTCCGTTAAATCTGAAGTAAAGGTATAGGCCCATGAACCATCAGGTTGTTGCGTGGCAACACCGATCTGCGTATCAGACGCGGCATCCCATACCTGAACACTGATAATGTCCGGATCAATATCTTTTAGGTGCAAGGTAGGTTTAACGATATTCGTTAAATTATCATCTGAAATTCCCGAATCTGAATCCGGGCTCAATGAAACTATCGGTATTGAAATAGCAGTATCGACGCTAATTAAGAAAGGATCCGAATGAGCAATGTTGCCAGCGATATCTTCAACTGAAGCGGTTATTCTATGATCGCCATCAACCAAACCTTGATCGGCTTTCAGGGTATACTCCCATCTGCCATCTTTATTTGTTCTGACCTCAGCGATCAGTGCGCCATCAATATAGAGTTTAACCGTTGAATAGGGTGCAGCGGTTCCTGTCAGTGCAGGATTCTTTTCATTAATAATATGGTCTGTATTATCAACCCCCGTATCGTTGACTAACTCTATTGTTGGTTTTTGCGTTTGCGTTACGATTTGGAAATTATACGCTGATGAGGAGGCAGTATTACCGGCAATATCTTCTACCTTTACCGTTACGTCATGCGAGCCATCGGATAACGCTGTGGTAAATTGAAAATTCCATACACCATCATCGCCAGCAATAGCCTCGCCACTTAACACACCGTCAACATAGATGGAAACCTTAGCATTAGCTTCAGCCATCCCGGTAAACAACGGCGTATTAATTTTAGTAATCATATCGCCTTTAACGCCAGAGTCAGCGCTATCATGCAACATAACAGTAGGGATCGGCGTAAAGCTATCAATGGTAAGCTGATAATCTACAGATGACGTTCTTCCTAAAGGATCGATGGATTCAACCGTAATCTTATAAACATTGTCAGACAGATTTCGGGAAATATCAAAATTCCAGTTACCGTCTGCATCCGCAGTCGTCACGCCTATCGTTTTACCATCGATAAGGATATTTACGGTAGCAAACCTATCCGCTGTTCCCAGTAATGTCAGAGCATTATGTTTATTGGTAATCCAGTCGCCTTTTGCACCGGAATCATCACTGGCATCGAGTTCCGCTTTTGGAGGTACAACTTCAGTTTGAATAGTAAAAGAATATTTAACAATAGAGGATTTATTGCCGGCGGCATCCTGAGAAATGATTTCAATATCATAGGCGCCCTGAAGAAATTTATTACTAAACTGATAATTCCAGGTCCCGTTTGAATCAACCTCAATGCTGTCATATAATTTACCATCTCGCATCAATAAGATGGTAGACTTTGGCTCTGCCGTACCGACTAAAGCCGGTAAATCATTCCCTGATAAAATTATACCATTCGGCAAAACAACATAATCCTCCAAAGAAACCGTCGGAGGTACAGGGGCAATAGTATCAATAACGTAACTAAAGGAAAAATCCTTTTTGTTGCCAGCGACATCTTCAACAGTGAACGTAAGATTGTTAATCCCTTCCACTGAGTCGGAAGTGAAATTGAACGTCCATTCGCCCTTGTCATTCGCTTTAAAAATAACCTCTTCGCCAGTCTCACTATTTATGACACTGATAATAGCATTTGGCTCAGTTTTACCTGTAAAGGTTGGGCGAGTATTGTTAGTAACGTTATCTCCGACAATACCGCTATCATTCGTCGTTTCAATCTCAGCGCTGAAATAGCTGATACGTGTATCAATAGTAAAAGGCAGATTTGCCGTCGCTGAGGTATGCCCGGCAATATCAGTAGCTGTTGCTGTTATATTGTATTCGCCATCCTTGAGCGGCGTAGTAAGCGTATAGCTCCATGTCCCATCTTTAGCAACAATGACCTCACCAAGATGTTTAAGTCCAAGATAAATAGAGACTGTAGAACCAGGTTCCGCCACACCAATAAATGTTGGCAGGGTGCTATTAGTAATGTTGTCATTTTTAATGCCGGAATCACTACTATCATCCAGCTCAATCGTCGGCTTTTCCGGAGGAATGGTGTCGGTTATGATACTATCCGTCGTTTCGTTTTTATTACCTGCTTTATCTACGGCAACGACTTTTATACTATTTTCGCCCTCAGATAGTTCATTATCTTTAAATTCATAACTCCAGTTTCCATCTTTATCGACATCAACGCTGGCAACCAGTTTATTATCTACATAAATGTCAACCTTAGCATTCTCTTCCGCCGTACCAACAATTGAAGGCGTCAAGGTCGGCGTTAAGCCCTTATGACCGGACACACTACTTTCAGGCGAAAGTTCAAATGTTGGCTTATCGGTAACGGAATCGATAGTAATGACAAGTTTGGCGCTACCGCTTCCATCAGCAGTCTTGGCCTCTGCCTCCAGATTGTATGTTCCATCAGTCAATGTTTCAGGCGCAGTGAAGGTGAAGTTACCCAAACTATCCGCTACAGCCTGACCGACAGCAATACCATTAATTTTAATAATGACCGTGGCATTGGGGGCAGTGCTACCTACAAACTGAGGTTTGGTAAAATTAGTTATACTATCATCTTTGCTACCACTGTTACTTTCGGCCGCAAGCGCTAATGTGACTTTAAGCGGCTCTTTAACAGACTCGGCATCGAGCTTATTTTCCTCATTTTTACTGCTATTACTTTTGCCAGTGCTGGTATTTTTATTAATAGGTTGAGGAAGAACTTTTTCAGCATCGTTCTGTTTAGAAGCCTGCGTTGCTTTAGCCTGTGTATTTTGCTGGGAAGCATCGCTTTGCTGAGCCAGATTGTCTTTTGCTACATTGTCAGCCAAAAATTCCTGCAGCATTTCTTCCATTTGCTTTGACGAGTTCTGTACTTCAAACGCTTCATTGAGCGCTTTTTCTGCAGCCTCCTTAGCTTTCTCTGCTTCTTCCTTCGCCTTATCAGCTTCTTTCTTTGCGTTTTCAGCATCGTCAAGCTGCTTTTTTAATTCCTCTTCTTCCTTCTTATTTCGTCGTTTGCCATTACCTTTCTTTTCTACCTGAGCAGAATCAACCAATGAGCTGTCAATTCTCTCCAGTTGAATATCTTTTAAATCTACGCTGCCCAGAATTTTAGCGCCGGTAATAGTCTTATCTTTAAATTTAACAGCGAGGTTATTGCCTTTGATACTTGAATAAAGAGCGCCATTGACAATGATCACTGAACCACGCGGCGTGGTAATGTTCATGTCTGGCCCGGAAAGAGAAACTTTTGCGCCTTTGGCATTACCCAAAGAAGATAAATCAATTACAGAATTTTGATCGGCAAAAAACTTTTGTATGCTTTTATTTCCCATAATATTATATTCACTCTCAAGGTGTATCTAATCGTTTAGTATTAACGGGTTCTGAAAAGGCTTTGTCCACGCCTTTCATCAAGGGAGATAACAGGTATTCCATAATGCTGTGTTTTCCGGTAATTACACTAGCGTCAACAGTCATACCTGGTTTTAACCACCGTAAATCATCTTCATTAACATCGAATGCAATAATTACTTTATAATAACGCTGAATTGTTCCTCCGGTATTTTCCTCATAGGAATCAGGGCTAATATTATCGATAGTCGCATTATACGATTTTATCTTTGGTTGGATAATTGACTGCACATCCAGTTTAACGGCTTCATCTACATATATTTGGTCACGGTATTTGGGTAATATTTTCACATCGGCCAGCATAGTCCTTACTTTTGGTTTTATTTCAAAAAGTAAGTCTGCCGCCTGAATCACACCACCATGAGTAGTGGCACTTTTATTGATTTTATAAATTACACCGTCAACCGGTGAATAGATATCCTCCTCATTTATCTGCTTCTCTATTACTTTTAATGTAGAGTTAACAACCTCAAGTTCCTGAAGATTTTTAGATATTATTTTAGATAAAGATAAGCGCAATTCATTATTAAGCGCCTCAATATCATTAACAACCAGCTCAATATCATCTTTTTTTAAAGTGATGCTACTTTCAATATCATTAATTTCAGACTTAACTTTTATATACGCCTGTTTCTTGTTAAGAAAATTGGTATATGGGCTAATTCCTTTTTTTACCAGTGGAGAAAGAATATTTATTTCTTCGGCAAGCAATGCAAGTTCTTTTTCTTTCGAACTCAGCTTCTCTTGTAATCCGCTAATCTCAGAATCAAGAGAGGTTTTTTTTAACTCTTTAGCTCTTATCTGACTATGCACTAATTCAATATTCGCTTTTACCTCTTTATTGCTTAAAGAACGGGTACCATCCAGGGTAATCAACCCACTCTCATTTTCTTTATCAAGAATGAAAGATATTTCGTTAACATCTTTATCCAGATACCCTTTTTGAGTTCTATACCTTTGATATTCTTTTTGCAGATCAAGGTTAACGATCTTTGCAAGGAGTTCTCCTTTTTTTACAGTATCACCCTCGGCCACATAAATATCTTGTATCGTCCCTCCTTTAGAAAGAGATATTAACTGAGCATTATCTTTAGTAGTGATAACGCCCTGACCATGAACCACTGAATTAATTTCTATAAAGTAGGTAAGGATAATAATTAAGATCGTCAAAGAAATAATTATCATCATGAGATGATCGCTTTGTCTTCTATTCATTTCATTACATTTAACTCACTTTCAGTATTTCCTTTTAAATAATCCATTAAATGAAAAATCAATGAGAGTTGCTGTAACTTTAAAATATACAGGCTATATTTGCTGTCGATCATGCTTACATATGCCTGAAATGCTTCATTACGGCTTGAAATTAAATCAAGCAAACTTTTTTGCCCTAACTGAAACTCCTGCTCATATAATTTAGTAAGCTGTAACGCGTTTGTATGTGAACGTTCCGCCACTGAGTAAGTCTCTTTTGCAGCGGCGTATCTTGAAAGTTGTGAATCAATGTTATAACGCGTTTTAATCAAAAAATCGTCAATTTGCAGCTTAGCCTGCGAGTAACTTGCCACCATTTTTCTTTCCTGGGCTGAATTTCTGAACCCATTAAAAATGTTGAAACTGACATTGATACCCGTTTTAAATTCATCTTCATAATCACTTTTTTTGGCACTACCGCTCGGGTTATTCTGTACATAGCTGGAAACAAGATCTACAGTCGGAAAATAGGATGATTTTGCGGCATTAATATCTTCGGTCGCGGCTTTTCGGGTATTGACAAGCATCTTATAGTCATCGTTGTATTTCATCACCATGTCCATAAGTTTTTCAGGGCTTTCGACAAAGATATATTTTTTGAAGAGGTTGAATTTTTCATCGCTTTGAATCTGATCTGGTGACAAATTCAGACCAGTCATATTCTGCATTTTATACATTTCATCATCCAACATCGACTGATACATAATGCTTCTGGTATTTAATGCATCGATAGATACTTGTACTTTACGCATATCAGATTGCATAGCTACACCGGAAGATACCAGCAGCGAAAAAGTTTCCAGCATCTTTTTATAAAACTCTTTCTCCAGATTTACGCCATCAATCATTTCACGATATTTACTGATGTTATAATAGGTTGTCACAACCTCCTGAGACACTATATTCTTTGTTTTTTCATAATCAGTTTTACTATTATCTCTTTCATATTCAGATTTCCTGATATTAGCCCCCCTCACTCCAAAATCCGTTATTCGGTATGATAAGGACACCTTATTTTCAACGTTTCTCTCGGTACCTGACGACTCCTTTCTGTTATTATTAAGGCCAGATGTTAGATCCAGGGTAGGATAAAGTGCTGCCCGTGAAAGATCTAAGTCACTGTTTTTCTTTTCAGTCTCATAATATGAAACAGCAACAGAGGGCTGATGAGTTAATGCAGCATTAACTAAATCTCTTAGAGGAATGACCGGAAGCTCGCTGGCGTATGTGCTTTGTGTAATAAAAGCAGTCGTCAGAAAAAACATCTTAATCTTCATTTTTTTCCTCCTTGTTTAACAAACGTTGCTTTACTATTTCCTGATGCATAGAAGTTATTTTTTCCATTAATGGCATATAGGTATCACGGTAGCTAACCATTTCAGCACTAATCTCTTTAGTATTGGTAATAATCTTTTTATCAGTAGCCGATAGATCGGATAGCGCTAAATGAACATTGTTCATATCCTCATCCATTTCTTTTCTCAGCCCATCGAGAGTATGAGAAATATCGGCACTGCCAGCGGCAATATCGTTTATGGTCTTACCATGTGAAAGAGATTCCTGATAACATTTATCAACTGATGTCATTATTGAATCATTCTTTTTATCTATAATATTTTGTATTGTACTCATTGCCTCCAGTCGTGCATTATTATCAGCAAGCAGGATATTACCTTCAGATAAACGAGAGGTAATTGTTATTACACCGTCAGATAATTTTTTGAGATTTTCGTTACTGCTTACCAGATAACCATCAATCAACGTAGAAATTTGTTCCAGTTTTGCTGAGTTATCCAATAGTCGGTTTTGCAAAGTGACAAAGCTATCTGATAGCATCTCTCGTTTCTTTTCTTCATCCTGCGTCCGTAAGTTTTCAACTGTCAGGTAGTTATCAAAAAACGCTTTAAACAACTCTTTAAATTCTACAAGCGTCTCTGATTCAACCCGCAGGCTTCGCTGTTTATTATTGGATCTGTTGCTTATGATTTTTAATTTTTTGATTTCCGTAGAAACAAGGGAATAGGAGCTGCGAACAAAAACACTTTGTGAGGTCAGGAGTATGGCGCAAACAACACCATAGATAGAAGATACAAATGCGGTATTCATCCCTTTCAATGGTTCAGAAAGCGACGCTACCATTGTCACGATCATATTGAGTGTATTACTTGCATTATCACCGCCAACATCTGATGGCGAGCTCAATAAGTTCCCGATTGAACCAATCGTAATAGACAGACCCGCAAACGTCCCCAACAGGCCAACAAGCGTCGACACATTGCTACAGCTCATAATAAATGACAATCGTTGGTTACGGGCGGTAGACACATTGTCATCTAATTCCATCAGTAAATTGAAATCACACTGTTTGGGCTCCCCGGCAAACAAAACCTGATTGAGGTTAGAAAGAATGCTATTTTTTCTACTGGCGTCCTGAGCTATTAATATGTCTTTTGCTGAAATATTTTTAAGAATAGTGAATAATGCACACAAAGAACCTGTAATATAAATGGCAATAATGACTCCATTGTAAATTGCAGAAACCATGAAGTTATCAAAAACATACTCTCTTATACCGGGAAAAGATAAAGCGAAAAAAGGGAGGATGGCAAGGAAAAAACAGACAAACAAATAGCGGTAATGATTTATATATTTCACTCTGACACCTTTTTATTAATAGTCGTGATAATAGCTTTACTCGTTGTACTTGATGCTGCGGAGTTAACACTCATGTCAATAACTACATCAGGATATATTTTCTTAATCTCTTTCATCAAAATAATTCCCCGTTCATATCCCAGTCGTAGAGAGTCAGAGAAAGAGATGTCTGCCTGAGGAATAACCATTTCTATCAATAAATTACTATTGATTTTGTCTTCTAACCAAGCCTTTATTTTATGAGTGTCCTCTTCTGAAAAGCTTCTCAGCCTGCCATGATACGTAATAACAAGCTCATTTTTTGTAGACGTTATATCAGTTTTCTGACCATCGGCGATATCGTATACTCCAACCTCCTTACCTGACATTGTAGTCATTCCGTCCGACATATCTTGGGTATTCACTTCCTTATTAATTATTTCATTAGCATTTGAATTGTCATTGGCTCCGCTATTTTGAGCAGTAGATTTAGTCTTACTCTCTATATTTGCTTTATAAACTTTAATTGAGTTGTCATACATAATAATCATATTATTAAGTGCAAACACCAACATAAGAAATATAAAAATGCACAATACCGTAGAGAATGTGTCAACAAAACTAGGCCACGGATTACTTTCGTCTTCCATGTTGTCTCCTGATATTACATTGTGAATAAAATGTTTTTGTGGATTAGAAAGGATAATGGATGCTCAACTTATTCAGAAAGTGAACGCTACCGCCCTTGGCTTCCTGCTACCAATACGCTTTATAGAGTTCAGTTTTCTTACATCTCGTAATCAGAAAAATAAAAACAACGACGCCATTTTTATGCGCCCACAACAAAGATGAGTGCTTTAATTAAAACACTCTTCATTTTTTAATTAGGTAGACATCAATTATTGCACTAACTATATCTTCCCCAATAATAGGTATCGCATAAGCTCTCAACTCATAAATAAAAAATAGTCATCAGCAAATTAAAACCACCCGCCGATAAATAGATTTGTTAGCTAATCATTGAAACTCTAAATCATTTTAAGGACATATTTCTTTTTAATACGCGTTATAACCATACGTATTTAATAAATTTGCCTCCAGAGGATAAAATTAATTTTCACAATTAAAACATAGGGTCATAGGGACTTCAATATAACTTAAATCATTAAAAATATAATAAGTGGGGAGTAAAAAATCAGAATTGCGTAAAAACACACACAAATAAAACCATTTTTTATATAAAGCCAGCTATAAGTAACAACTTTATCTTCAGCAATTAAAAATAAAGCAAGATGCACATATCATATTTGAGATCATCACAAGCTAAAGCAAACATTTAATTAACTATTGATAATACCGACCATTCTCTACCGTTATTTTATAATATCTTTTTGTTGTCAAAAAATGGCTATAAATTATATATTTTGCAGATGAGATTTCTCTTTCATATTTAAGACAATCCGGGTTATTGCAGTACATTTATGAACTTCGGCTGGATAATGATGTGCCGAGGCGAGTCGGCCAGAGGCGATAAGCGACATTTTTCCGTAAGATATGCGCTTCTCTTTTTTGAAAGGGATACAAAGACAATAATACCAGGTAAGAAAATGCCTGGTTTACACCAGGCATTTCAGCAGACGAGAACTATAGCGAAAATGCAAATAACGCTTTGAGTTTTTTACCAAAAATCAGAACGGAATGTCGTCGTCAAAATCCATTGGCGGTTCGTTAGACGGCGCTGGCGCGGATTGCTGTGGACGCGACTGCGCGCCGCCGCTGAACTGGTTGCCGCCCTGCGGCTGCTGAGGTTGTTGTGGCTGACCCCAACCCCCCTGCTGCTGACCGCCTGCCGGCGCGCCGCCGCCCTGGCGACCACCCAGCATCTGCATCACGCCGCCGATCTGCGGAACGTTAATCTCAGTCGTATAGCGTTCCTGGCCACTCTGATCGGTCCACTTGCGGGTACGCAATTGACCTTCGATATACACCTGAGAACCTTTACGCAGATATTCGCCGGCCACTTCCGCCAGTTTGCCGAACATCACCACCCGGTGCCATTCAGTCTGCTCTTTCATTTCGCCGGTCTGCTTATCGCGCCAGGATTCAGAAGTAGCCAGCGTTAAGTTGGCGACAGCGCCGCCACTCGGCATATAGCGTACTTCCGGGTCCTGGCCCAGATTACCAACGAGAATCACCTTGTTTACGCCTCTGCTGGCCATAATTGAGTCTCCTGAATACGTTTCATAAATAGTGTAAACGCGTGAGTGTACCATTTCCACGTAGCATTTTAATAGCTGCGATGCAGGTTCCAGGTCACTCGCGCGAACCTCATATTGTTGCATACTTTAGCTGAAGATGCATTCCAATACTGTATATTCAAACAGGTTAAATTGTGTCATAATTAGCCGTTTCTGCCGTTTGTCCTTCAAACAAACCAGGCATCCGAGTCTCTACCGGGAAAGGTGAATGGATAAGATCGAAGTTCGGGGCGCCCGCACCCATAATCTCAAAAATATTAACCTCGTCATCCCCCGCGACAAACTGATTGTCGTGACCGGGCTTTCGGGTTCAGGCAAATCCTCACTGGCTTTCGACACTCTGTATGCCGAAGGGCAGCGTCGTTACGTTGAATCGCTCTCCGCTTACGCGCGGCAGTTTTTGTCGCTCATGGAAAAACCGGATGTCGACCATATTGAGGGGCTATCGCCCGCGATCTCAATTGAACAGAAATCGACATCTCACAACCCGCGCTCTACGGTGGGTACTATTACCGAGATCCACGACTACCTGCGCCTGCTGTTTGCCCGCGTGGGCGAGCCGCGTTGTCCGGACCATGACGTGCCGCTGGCGGCGCAAACCGTTAGCCAGATGGTCGATAACGTACTGTCACAGCCGGAAGGCAAACGTCTGATGCTGCTGGCGCCGATTATTAAAGAGCGTAAAGGCGAACACACCAAAACGCTGGAAAATCTGGCAAGCCAGGGTTACATTCGCGCCCGTATTGACGGCGAAGTCTGCGATCTCTCCGATCCGCCGAAGCTGGAGCTGCAAAAGAAACATACCATTGAGGTGGTGATCGATCGCTTCAAAGTTCGCAACGATCTTTCCCAACGCCTGGCGGAGTCGTTCGAAACGGCGCTGGAATTATCCGGCGGCACAGCGGTTGTTGCCGATATGGACGATGAGAAAGCGGAGGAGCTTCTGTTCTCCGCTAATTTTGCTTGTCCGATTTGCGGCTACAGTATGCGCGAGCTGGAACCGCGTCTGTTCTCGTTCAACAACCCGGCAGGCGCCTGCCCGACCTGTGACGGCCTCGGCGTTCAGCAATATTTCGATCCGGACCGCGTGATCCAGAATCCCGACCTGTCGCTGGCAGGCGGCGCGATTCGTGGTTGGGATCGTCGCAATTTTTACTACTTTCAAATGCTCAAGTCGCTGGCGGAACACTATAAGTTCGACGTAGATGCGCCGTGGGCAAGCCTCAGCGCCAACGTACATAAAGTCGTGCTGTACGGTTCCGGCAAAGAGAACATTGAATTTAAATATATGAACGATCGCGGCGATACCTCCGTGCGCCGCCATCCGTTCGAAGGCGTGCTGCATAATATGGAGCGCCGTTATAAAGAGACGGAATCCAGCGCGGTGCGCGAAGAGCTGGCGAAGTTCATCAGTAATCGCCCCTGCGCCAGCTGTGAAGGAACGCGACTGAATCGCGAAGCGCGCCATGTATTTGTGGAAAATACGCCGCTGCCTGCTATTTCCGATATGAGCATTGGCCATGCGATGGATTTTTTCACTAATCTCAAGCTTTCCGGGCAACGGGCGAAAATCGCCGAAAAAGTGCTAAAAGAGATCGGCGATCGCCTCAAGTTTCTGGTGAACGTCGGCCTGAACTATCTCACGCTCTCCCGCTCGGCAGAGACGCTTTCCGGCGGCGAAGCCCAGCGTATTCGTCTGGCGAGCCAGATAGGCGCCGGGTTAGTCGGCGTGATGTATGTGCTGGATGAACCGTCCATCGGTCTGCACCAGCGCGATAACGAACGGCTGCTGGGTACGCTGATTCATCTGCGCAATCTTGGCAATACTGTGATTGTGGTGGAACACGATGAAGACGCCATCCGCGCCGCCGACCATGTGATTGATATTGGCCCCGGCGCGGGCGTTCACGGCGGCGAGGTGGTGGCGGAAGGCCCGCTGGAAGCCATTATGGCGGTACCGGAATCACTGACCGGCCAGTACATGAGCGGTAAACGCAAAATTGAAGTGCCGAAACAACGCGTGCCGGCAAATCCAGAAAAAGTGCTCAAACTCACCGGCGCACGCGGCAACAACCTGAAAGATGTGACCCTTACGCTACCGGTAGGGCTGTTTACTTGTATCACCGGCGTCTCGGGCTCCGGTAAATCGACGCTGATTAACGACACGCTGTTCCCCATCGCCCAGCGTCAGTTAAACGGGGCGACTATCGCCGAACCGGCGCCGTATCGGGATATTCAGGGGCTGGAACATTTCGATAAAGTGATCGATATCGACCAGAGCCCGATCGGGCGCACCCCGCGTTCCAACCCGGCGACCTATACGGGCGTCTTTACCCCGGTTCGCGAGCTTTTTGCTGGCGTGCCGGAGTCTCGCTCGCGCGGCTATACGCCAGGGCGATTCAGCTTCAACGTGCGCGGCGGTCGCTGCGAAGCGTGCCAGGGCGATGGCGTCATTAAAGTCGAAATGCACTTTCTGCCGGATATTTACGTGCCGTGCGACCAGTGCAAAGGCAAGCGCTATAACCGGGAAACGCTGGAGATTAAGTACAAAGGCAAGACCATCCACGAAGTGCTGGATATGACCATTGAAGAAGCGCGTGAGTTCTTTGATGCGGTTCCGGCGCTGGCACGTAAGCTGCAGACGCTGATGGACGTGGGGCTGACCTATATCCGTCTTGGTCAGTCGGCGACGACGCTTTCCGGCGGCGAGGCCCAGCGCGTGAAGCTGGCGCGCGAACTGTCGAAGCGCGGCACCGGGCAGACGCTGTATATTCTCGACGAGCCGACCACCGGCCTGCACTTTGCCGATATTCAGCAGTTGCTTGACGTTCTGCATCAGTTGCGCGATCAGGGCAACACCATCGTGGTGATCGAACACAACCTGGACGTCATTAAAACGGCGGACTGGATTGTCGACCTCGGCCCGGAAGGCGGCAGCGGCGGCGGCGAAATTCTCGTCTCCGGTACGCCGGAAACCGTGGCGGAGTGCGAGGCGTCGCATACCGCCCGCTTCCTTAAACCTATGCTCAAATAACCTTCACGCCGCTTTCCGATTCGCCGGGAAGCGGCATCATTTTTCCTCATCCCACCTCATTGTATCCGTGTTGAGCATTTGTGATTTGCGTGCCGCCTCGCTCTGACATGTGATAGCGCAAACGGTCTGTTATGGAAAACACCATGAAGTTGCCCTACGCAATCACACTACTGCTGTGCCTGTTTTTATCCGCCTGTACGCTGCCTGACCGCTTTAGCGTCGTGGCTTTTCAACAACTGACGCTATTACAAGCGCGCTCAACCCGCTTCCTGCAGGACGCGGCGCGAATACCGTGGCAAAAAGAGACACTGCTCAAGGATGACCGCGATATCCGCCAGACATTTTTTCAGGCTGAGCGGGTCGCCCGTCAAGGTGGGGATAAACACCGACTCGATAATCTGGCGCTGCTGAAAAATCACTATTTGCGTCTTTATGCGCGGGTTATACAACGTAAGCAACCACTTACTTACATCCAGGCTGAGAGATACCAACAGCAAAATAATCAGGTCTGGAAATTAGCCATACAGGGTGAGTGTCTGCATTGGGGCGCCCGCTGTACTCAGGGAGAAGAAAATGGCGTCTATTAACGAAATACATTACCTGATGACCACCGCCCGGGCCGAACACCCTGTAGTCTCTTCGGCGATTGCCGAGTTTATCCAGACGTATAAGCAGGCAAGAGAAGACAGCGACGACGCTATCCGCGAGTCCGCCGCGTTTATCGCCCGCGCGCTTCAGGAACATGCTCGCGGCTGGCTGGACGACGATGATATGATTATTCTGCTGGAAGGACAGCGGGACCTCGCCAGGCTACGCGCCAATAATGCGCAAATCGCCCTCGGCAGCCGTATCCGGTCTACGGTTATCCGCCTCATTGATATCGCCCTGGCGTTGTTGGTCGGCGCGCTATAATCAGGACTGCGGCAACTGCTTGCGTTTATCTTCCGGCAGCGCATTTACCGCCTGTTGATAAGAGGCATCGACCAGATAATAGAGTTGTGAATCCGGCAGCGATCCGTCCAGATAGACCGTGCTCCAGTGCGCTTTATTAAGGTGCCGACTCGGTCGTACATCGCTGTGCTGCTGGCGTAACAACTCTGCCAGTTCCGGGCTGGTTTTGAGAGAGGCTGCCGGGCGTCCTTCAACTTCTTTTACCATCGCGAAAAGTACATCTTCCACTTTAATTTGCGTCGCTTTCCAGTCGCTGTGGACGCTCTGCTCTGCGCCAGGTTTTGCCATGCAGTATTGCAGTAATTCCGAAATGGTCATTATCATTCCCCTTGTAGTGTCGCGATGATTTTACGTGGACCGCCGTGAATACGGTGCTCTCCCAACCAGATACCTTGCCATGTTCCTAACTGTAAATGCCCCTGGCGTACAGGCAGCAGCAACGAGACGCCCAATACTGACGACTTAATATGCGAAGGCATGTCATCCGCCCCTTCGTAATCATGTTCATACGCCGCATTATCGGGAACGGTTTTCAGGAAATGGCGCTCCATATCAGCGCGCACGGTGGGATCGCAGTTTTCGTTTAACGTCAGCGAGGCCGAGGTGTGTAGCAACAACAGATGCAGCAAACCCGTTTCGACAGGCGGTAAGCCAGACAATTTATCGATAATTTCATCTGTTATCAGATGAAACCCGCGCGGCTTCTCGCTCAGTGTAATGGTGCGCTGATACCACATAGGCTGCTCCTTCCTAAAAACAAACGTCTCCTGAATAGTGTGCAGCAAGTCTGGAAAAGGTAAAAGCCAGCGGGGCAAGTTTGTGTAAAAATCATGCAAAAAAGGAGAGCCTGTCGCTCTCCTGATTTTTAGTACTCCGAGTTGACAATGACTTCCTCGCCAAACGCTCCTGCCTGCGGCAGCGGTTTGTAGGTGGAGTTAGCCGCGCGCAGGATGCGAATACCGCGGATACCACAATCACGGGCCGCGGTAATATCGTTATCCGAATCGCCGTAGAAGATACGCATGTTCTTCTCCTGCAGCCACTGTACTTTCGTATTTTGTTCCGGTTTATCGCCGGCGAAAATCACCGGATTCATATTCGCCGCCGGAATATGGAAGTTATCCGCCAGCGTTTTCGACACGGTTTCCGTTTTCGTCTGACTACGACCAGTGACAAAGTAAATACTGTCGCCACGACGAACATGCATATCAATGAGCTGTCGGGCCACTTCTTTTGGAATACTGAACTCATCCCAGCCGTTGTTCATTTTTTCCCAAAAGGCCGGATTTTTCAGATAATCGTCGCTGTCCGGGGAGTAGGTTTTCTTTCCGCGCCAGAATCCGGGGCTGGAAAATAACACGGTGTCGTCAATATCAAAGCCGACCGCCATCGGCGGGCGTCCGGTGAGGCTGTTTTCAATCTGGGCGACAGAGACCCAATGGACAGGCGCTTGTTCCGCGAGTTTTGCAACATTAGTGCCCGGATTGAGCGTCGAAGGGGAAGATACTAACGCATTCGCGGAATGGTTTAGCGTAAACAACAAACAGACGGCACTCAGCGCCAGGGTTATTTTTTTCATGCTTTTCCCTTAAAATTCAAAAAATTATAATTATTAAGATGAGTCTTTGCTCAAAAAACTATCTGACCATAACGCCAGTAACGGTCAAAAGGAAGGATTATCTGCGGTTTTGTTACGAAAAAAGAGGATGATCACAACAGCTATTGTCAGGCCGGAGGGCACTGTTATCGCCGTCCGGCCTGAATATTACATGACAGCGGCAAATGCCTTCGCCACGCGGTGTACATTTGAAGTATTAAGCCCGGCGACACACATGCGGCCACTGGCAATCAGGTAAACGCCAAACTCATCGCGCAACCGCTCGACCTGCTCCTCGCTTAACCCGGTATAGCTGAACATACCGCGCTGCTGTAACAAGTAATCAAAGTTGCGGTCAGGCATCTCCGCCTTCAGCTCCTTCACCAGCGTCTGGCGCATCGATATAATGCGGTTACGCATCGCGTCGACTTCCGCCAGCCAGCCCGCTTTTAACGCCTCATCGCCCAGGACCGTAGCGACCACCTGAGCGCCGAAACACGGCGGACTGGAGTAAATTCGGCGCACCGTCGCTTTTAGCTGTCCCAGAACCCGCGCGGCAATTTCAGCATCTTCACACACCACGGACAGGCCGCCGACGCGCTCGCCGTACAGCGAGAAAATCTTCGAAAAAGAATTACTGACTAACGCAGGTAACCCGGCGCTGGCAATGGCGCGAATAGCGTAAGCATCCTCGTCCATGCCTGCGCCAAACCCCTGATAGGCAATATCAAGGAACGGAATCAGATCGCGCGCTTTCACTATTTCAATCACCGCATCCCATTGCGAAGGCGTTAAATCCGCCCCGGTCGGGTTGTGACAACAGGGGTGCAGCAGCACGATACTGCGCGCAGGTAACGTATTCAGCGTGGCCAGTAGATCGTTAAAACGGATGCCGTTAGTCGCGTCGTCATACCAGGGGTAAGTACTCACTTCGAATCCTGCCCCGGCAAATATCGCAATATGGTTTTCCCAGGTGGGGTCGCTCACCCATACGCCTGCGTCGGGGAAATAACGCTTCAGGAAATCCGCGCCTACTTTCAGCGCGCCGGAGCCGCCTAATGTCTGGATAGTGGCCACGCGCTGTTGCTGAAGAACCGGGTGATCGGCGCCAAAGAGCAAAGGCGCGATAGTATGGCGATAAGTATTGAGTCCCTCCATCGGCAGGTACAGCGAAGCGCCATGCGGCTGCGCGTTAAGCCGGGCTTCGGCTTCGGCCACCGTTTTAAGCTGTGGGATAATCCCGTCTTCGTTGTAATACAGGCCAATGCTCAGATTTACTTTGTCGTGACGGGAGTCGTCTTTAAAACGCTCCATCAGTGAAAGAATCGGATCGCCGGCATAGGCGTCAACTTTTTGAAACACGCGATGGTTCTCCAGGTTTACAGAGGGCAGGAAATAACACAATAAACCGGAAGGACGAGAAGATCGAGAGGATGTTGTGGTGGATGCGCATATTACCGGATTGCGGCGTGAACGTCTTATCCGGCCTACAGCCAATGCGCGATACAAGCCGGATAAGCGCAAGCGCCACCCGGCCCGCCGCGTATTTAATCAATATACTTCATCGCCACCCTTGAGGTCAGGCGCGTGATAAGTTCGTAAGCACTTACTTTTGTTATTTCAGCGATACGTTCAACCGGCAGACCTTCACCCCATAAGACCACCGGATCGCCCGCGTTATCCTGCGCGTTTGGCCCCAAATCCACGCAAATCATATCCATCGCCACCCGCCCGACAATCGGAACTTCACGACCATTGACCAGTACTGGCGTACCGGAAGGCGCCGCTCGTGGGTAGCCATCGCCATAACCCATCGCCACCACGCCCAGGCGCGTGTCGCGCTCACTCACCCATGTCCCGCCGTAGCCCACCGGTTCTCCCGCTTTGTGGTCACGCACCGCGATCAAACTGGAGGTTAAGGACATCACCGGCTGAAAACCAAAATCCGGCCCCCAGGGTTTGTGCTCCAGCGGCGATACGCCATACAAAATGATGCCCGGACGCGCCCAGTCAAAGTGAGACTGCGGCCACAGCAGAATACCGCCAGACGCGGCAATAGAGCGCTGACCGGGTTTACCCTGACAGAAGGCATTAAAAATGTCGAGCTGATGTTCGGTAGCGCCGCATTCCGGCTCATCCGCACGGGCAAAATGGCTGACGATATTCACCGGCTGGCGTACATTTTTACAGTGCGTCAGACGCTGGTAGAACGCCTCCGCCTCTTCGGGACGCACGCCGAGACGATGCATACCGGTATCCAGTTTCATCCAGACCGTTACCGGCTCCGCCAGCTCCACCGCCTCCAGGGCGGCAAGCTGCTCCTGATTATGTACGGCGGTATGCAGACATTGCGCGGAAATGGTAGGCAAATCGGCGGCGTCGAAAAAACCCTCCAGCAGCAGGATAGGCTGCGTGATCCCGCCCGCTCGCAGACGTAGAGCCTCTTCAAGACGCGCCACGCCAAAAGCGTCAGCATCAGGGAGCGTTCGCGCGGTCTCCAGAAGACCGTGTCCATAAGCGTTCGCTTTCACCACCGCAACCAGCTTACTGGCAGGCGCCAGTTCACGCAGACGTTGCAGGTTGTGTCGCAGAGCGCGGCGGTTAATGACGACTGTTGCCGCTTGCATTTGAATTCCTTGTTAAAAGAATGACGGAGAGTTACTCATCATCGTATTGCGGTCCCGCATAGTTATCGAAGCGCGACCACTGACCATTGAACGTCAGACGAACCGTACCGATAGGACCGTTACGTTGCTTACCAATAATAATTTCAGCAATGCCTTTTAAGTCGCTGTTCTCGTGATAAACCTCATCACGGTAGATAAACATAATTAAGTCGGCATCCTGTTCAATAGAGCCGGATTCACGCAGGTCGGAGTTCACCGGACGTTTATCCGCGCGTTGTTCCAGGGAGCGGTTAAGCTGCGATAGCGCCACGACCGGCACCTGGAGTTCCTTCGCCAACGCTTTCAACGAGCGAGAAATTTCGGCGATTTCCAGAGTACGGTTATCAGAAAGCGACGGCACACGCATCAATTGCAGGTAGTCGATCATAATCAGACTTAACCCGCCATGTTCGCGGAAAATACGCCGCGCGCGCGAACGGACTTCTGTCGGCGTAAGACCTGAGGAGTCGTCAATATACATATTGCGTTTCTCCAGCAGAATGCCCATCGTGCCGGAGATTCGCGCCCAGTCTTCATCATCAAGTTGACCGGTACGAATACGTGTCTGATCGACGCGGGACAGCGAGGCCAGCATACGCATCATGATCTGTTCGCCGGGCATCTCCAGACTAAAGATCAGTACCGGTTTATCCTGCAACATCGCCGCATTTTCGCAGAGGTTCATCGCAAAAGTGGTTTTACCCATGGAGGGGCGCGCCGCGACGATAATCAAATCCGAACGCTGTAACCCTGCCGTCTTTTTATTGAGGTCCTGATAGCCGGTATCCACGCCTGTAACGCCATCGTGCGGTTGCTGGAACAACTGCTCAATACGCGCCACGGTGGCGTCGAGAATCTGGTCGATGCTTTTCGGACCTTCGTCTTTGTTGGCCCGGTTTTCCGCGATCTGGAAGACGCGCGACTCCGCCAGATCCAGCAGTTCGTCGCTATTGCGCCCCTGTGGATCGTAACCGGCGTCCGCAATTTCATGCGCCACCGCGATCATATCGCGGACCACGGCGCGTTCGCGCACAATGTCCGCATAAGCACTGATATTCGCCGCGCTTGGCGTGTTTTTAGACAACTCCGCCAGATAGGCGAAACCGCCGACGCTGTCCAGTTGGCCCTGCCGCTCCAGCGATTCCGCGAGCGTAATCAGGTCGATAGGACTGCCGCTTTCCTGCAAGCGCCCCATCTCTGTAAAGATATGGCGATGCGGGCGGGTATAGAAATCTTCCGCCACCACGCGCTCGGCCACATCGTCCCAGCGCTCGTTATCCAGCATTAAACCGCCCAACACCGACTGTTCCGCTTCAATCGAGTGCGGCGGCACTTTTATCCCGGCAACCTGCGGATCGCGGTCGCGGGCATCAGTCTGTGGTTTGTTGAAGGGTTTATTTCCTGCCATAGTGAATGGAGTTACCGAGATAGTGATTGGGTCGAAAGATTACCACATTTCTTTTGGAGGAAGCATGGCAACGCGTATTGAATTTCACAAGCATGGTGGTCCGGAAGTGCTTCAGAGCGTGGAGTTTACGCCAACGGAACCGGCGGAACACGAAATCCAGGTTGAGAACAAAGCCATTGGTATCAACTTCATCGACACCTATATCCGTAGCGGACTCTATCCGCCCCCGTCGTTGCCTGCGGGCCTGGGAACCGAAGCTGCGGGTGTGGTCAGTAAAGTCGGCAACGGCGTGGAGCATATTCGCGTGGGCGATCGCGTCGTCTACGCGCAGTCAACGCTCGGCGCTTACAGTTCCGTCCATAACGTCCCCGCAGATAAAGCCGCGATTTTACCTGACGCCATTTCCTTCGAACAGGCGGCAGCCTCTTTTCTCAAGGGGTTGACCGTTTTTTACCTGTTGCGCAAAACCTATGAAGTGAAACCCGACGAACCCTTCCTGTTTCATGCCGCTGCGGGCGGCGTCGGTCTGATCGCCTGCCAATGGGCGAAAGCGCTGGGCGCGAAGCTTATCGGTACCGTCGGTAGCGCGCAAAAAGCGCAGCGGGCGCTGGACGCTGGCGCCTGGCAGGTAATTAATTATCGTGAGGAGAGCATTGTCGAACGGGTAAAAGAGATCACTGGCGGCAAAAAAGTCCGCGTGGTCTATGACTCCGTGGGGAAAGATACCTGGGAAGCCTCACTGGACTGCCTGCAACGTCGGGGACTGATTGTCAGTTTCGGCAATGCGTCCGGCCCCGTCACCGGCGTGAATTTAGGTATTCTGAATCAGAAAGGTTCCCTGTATGCCACGCGACCTTCACTACAGGGGTATATTACGACACGTGAAGAACTGACCGAAGCCAGCAATGAATTGTTCTCATTGATCGCCAGCGGCGTGATTAAAGTTGATGTGGCTGAAAATCAACGCTATGCGTTAAAAGATGCCCGTCGCGCGCATGAGGTGCTGGAAAGCCGGGCCACACAGGGCTCAAGCCTGCTGATTCCGTAATAGCTCTGCAAAGAAATTGGGCTTCCACCCGGGAAGCCCTTTCTTTTTTTGTTCGGCTGTATGTAGGGTACAGCGCGATGAATTCGTTACCTGCGCAATCATGACAGATTTAATAATCGATTCCTATTTGCCTGTGAGGGCAAAGTTCCAGGTTGTGACGAACCGCTCAATACCTTAGTAAAACCGACGGTTATTGCGCTGATACTGTGGGATTTTTGGCGTTTTTACTGCTTTGATCACCCACACCACAGCCACCGCCAGCAGTAGCCACGGTAACAGCTTGATCATCAGGGCGAACATTCCGCCCAGGAACATGACGGCAGTCGCTACAACCAGCGCGGCCAGAATGCCCAGCAAGGAGACGCCCGTCACCATTAACATCAGAAAAAAGCCAAGCACAAAAAGTAGTTCCAGCATAGTCGCTCCCCATAGAGATGGCATTGCCCGGCGGCACGGCGCTTACCGGGTTTGGTCAGGTAAGCTATTACAAAAATCATGCCAATATTTATGTTTTTGATATATAAAGAAAACGCCCTGCAAGACCGCACAGAGCGTGGTGAGATTGACTAATTTTTGGCGAACTTTTAACGCTTGTCTGCTACCAGTTTTAGCGCCTGCTCCAGTACAGCAACATCCGCGCCAGCTTTATGGGCGTTTTCGCTCAGATAGCGACGCCACTGCCGCGCGCCGGGGATGCCCTGGAACAACCCCAGCATATGGCGAGTGATATGCCCCAGATACGCTCCCTGGCTCAATTCACGCTCAATATAGGGATACATCGCGCGAACCACCGCAACCGGGTCGGCATCGGTGGTATCGGCGCCAAAGATCTCCCGATCCACCGCGGCCAGTATACCCGGATTCTGATAAGCTTCGCGGCCAACCATGACGCCATCCATATGGCGCAGGTGCTCCTTCGCCTCTTCCAGAGATTTGATGCCGCCGTTAATGGACATGGTCAGGTGCGGAAAATCCCGCTTTAGCTGATAGACGCGCGGGTAATCCAGCGGCGGGATCTCACGATTTTCTTTCGGGCTTAAGCCAGAAAGCCAGGCTTTGCGCGCATGGATAATAAACATCTCGCATTCGCCCTGACCGGAAACCGTATCGATGAAATCACACAAAAACGCATAACTGTCCTGATCGTCAATACCAATGCGGGTTTTTACCGTTACCGGAATCGAGACGACATCACGCATGGCTTTAACACAATCGGCGACCAGTTGCGCATTGCCCATCAAACAGGCGCCAAACATACCATTTTGCACGCGATCGGAAGGGCACCCCACGTTGAGGTTAATTTCATCGTAGCCACGCGCTTCCGCCAGCTTTGCACAATGCGCAAGCTGAGCCGGATCGCTTCCACCAAGCTGTAGAGCGACCGGATGCTCTTCTTCGCTATAAGCCAGATAGTCACCCTTACCGTGAATAATCGCACCCGTGGTCACCATTTCGGTGTAGAGCAGCGTCTGGCGAGACAGCAAACGCAGGAAATAGCGGCAATGTCTGTCCGTCCAGTCGAGCATAGGCGCGATGGAGAAGCGATAAGCAGGTAAAGCGGAGGACTGGGTTTCAGGCTGCATGGCGAATAAATAAGCATCCGGTTAAAAAAGGGGCGTTACTATAGCATAACGCTAAACCGGAGGCGTAGCGCCTCCGGTGAAAGCACCTCAGAATGTCATTGTAAGCTGCGCGCCTGCCCCCCAGGTTTCATCTTCGCCGTACAGTCCCATTAAGTCGAGATGCACACGGTTAAAGGGCGCAAAGCCAAGACCGCCGGTAACCACATTGCTATCGTTATTTTTCACATCCGCACGATACCCTGCGCGTACCGCCAGCCATGACAACGGTCGAACTTCAGCGCCGACACCCACGTACTGTGAATTGTCTTCGCTCTTAAAGCCTTTCGTTTCCGTCAGATCGCCATCGGCGCTTACGGTCAGCAAATCGTTATGCCATGCGACGCCCGCGGTAACCAGGGGGCGGATTTGGTATGTATCTTTGTAGTTGGTGGTTTCTCCCGTCATACCATTAGTGATGTAAATATCTTTCGTATCGATATCGCGAGATACCAGATTTTGCCCGCTCAGCCCCAGCGTCCAGTTTTCACCGATATCGGCAGCAAGCCCCGCATCAATGTTAAAACCCGTATCGTCATTGCGATAACGGCTGCTATTCCAGTCGCTACTGTCGTAGTTATAAATTGAGGTGGTGTAGTTATAGAGCCAGGTTTTTTGCAGTTTTGGCGTAACGCCAATGGAAACAGGCACCTCGCCCACCACAAACTGCTTCGCCAGCGCAATACCGTAGTCAGATACAATCGCTACCCGCCCAGACGCGGTAGAGTTTAAATGCTTTGTAATTTCGTCAGACCCCAGCAAAGCAGCGCGTCCTGCTTCACGAAGCGCGACACGTTCATCATGCTGGATATCGCGCAGATACTGAATATCGTTCTGATCAATGGACGAACTCACGCGCCCATGCGCATAACCTTTGGCGATAAACGCCACGGAAAGCGTTTGCCCTGGAATACTTACCGCCAACCCGGCGCCGGCATTGGCGCGGGCGGTTTTTCCGTTGAGATATTCCAGCTCATCGGCCAGGTCGCGCGCGGCGCCCTGAAATTGATTCAGCACGCCTCGCGGATTGAGCAGAATTTGCCCCAGCGTAAGGTTATCGACGACCTCATCGTAGTAATCCACTTTATCGCTGATATCGTCAATTTCATCCTGGAGATTGTCTTTATCCGTAATCTGGACGCCGACCGCAGGAAGGACAACAGTGATATTGTCTTCCGGTTTGGCTTTTGCCAGTAACGCCGGATTTAATAGTACTCCGCTGCCATAATTCGCGGACGCGACGCCCGTCCCGCCCATTGCGTCATTACGCGCTTCCGTCCAGGTATTGGCGGCGCCCGCCTGCTTTGCCATAAAAAGCGAGACCGCGATAGCAATCAGTGAAAGTTTGACGTTTTTGTTCACAGTTAGCCCATCTTATTATCAGGTGAAGTAATCCCTCCGCCACGCTTTACCGGACAGAGGCGAACTATTGCTGTGAAATAGTGATGTTAAATCCTGTTGTTATAATATCGACCCTCATTAGGTATAGATGAGAATACTGGCGCGGAAAAGCTTAGCAGGCGATATATTGTCACGGGGTAATTTCAGAGTTTTAAGCAGCTCGTGGTAAAGTAACGGATTAGACTTTCATGCCATTCGAGGTGCTACATGGAAAAGACCACAACGCAAGAGTTACTGGCGCAAGCTGAAAAACTCTGCGCGCAGCGCAACGTGCGCCTGACGCCTCAGCGCCTCGAAGTGCTGCGCCTGATGAGTCTGCAACAGGGTGCCATCAGCGCATACGATTTGCTCGATTTGCTGCGCGAAACGGAACCACAGGCCAAACCGCCCACCATCTACCGCGCGCTGGATTTTTTGCTCGAACAGGGTTTTGTCCATAAAGTGGAATCCACCAATAGTTATGTGGTTTGCCACCTGTTCGACCAGCCGACGCACAGCTCGGCCATGTTTATCTGCGATCGTTGCGGCGTGGTGAAGGAAGAGTGTGCCGAGGGCGTGGAAGACATCATGCATACGCTGGCGGCTAAAATGGGATTTGCGCTACGACATAACGTTATTGAGGCGCACGGTCTGTGCCCTGCGTGCGTAGAAGTGGAAGCGTGTCGCCATCCGGGCGACTGTGGTCACGATCACTCGGTGCTGGTGAAGAAAAAACCGCGTTAGCCTGAACGGAAAACGGGCGGCAGTAGAGAGGGGCACGCCCGCATTCATAAGCAAACAGTGGGAAGCACATCCATGTACTCCTGGTTGGGGAAAACATATTACCAGCGATAGTTGTTACGGGTTTCCCAGTCAACAACCTCTTTTTCCGCCTGATCTTTCTGGTAACCGTAACGCTCCTGGATTTTACCTACCAGTTGGTCGCGTTTACCTTCGATAACGGTCATATCGTCATCGGTCAGTTTGCCCCATTGTTCTTTCATTTTACCTTTAAACTGTTTCCAGTTACCGCCGGCTTCGTCTTTATTCATCATCTTGTCCTCATCATTCGGTTAGGAATAGCAGGTGTTATTCGCCCAAATGCACTGCAATTTCTGCTGGACGTGATAATAATTGTAGGCAGGAATTCGGCCTTCGGTTTTATATTCAGAATTTTTAACCGTCACGATCTGGCAAACCATGTACCCTCGCGCCAGTGACGACGCCAGATAAGGCTCAACGACAGACCGCGAAGCGCCAGGAACACGGTTAATGCCAGCCATAAACCATGATTTCCTAATACCGGCAGGGCGAAGAGCGTCAGCGCGAATCCTCCCGCGGCGACAGCCATGCTATTGCGCATTTCGGCAGCGCGCGTCGCGCCAATAAACATACCATCGAGCAGATAGCACCATACGCCCACCAGCGGTAATACCACCTGCCAGATAAGATACCGATCCGCCAGTAGCTGTATTTGCGGCAATGAGGTCAGTAACGCGACAATATGTTCGCCTGCCAGGGCATAGACTGTGGAAAACAACAAGGCCACAATTCCTGACTGACGACACGCGGCTCGCCAGACGTCCAGTAGCTTGCTACCGTCACGCGCGCCGTAAGCCTGACCGGAGTGCGCCTCCACCGCATAAGCAAAACCGTCCAGCGCATAGGCCGTAAAGGTGAGTAAGGTCATCAGGACTGCATTTACCGCGATAATATCGCTGCCCAGCCGCGCGCCTGACACCGTGATTGCGCCAAAACAAAGCTGAAGGAGCAATGAGCGCAGCATGATATCGCGATTGAGCGCTAAAAGGCGGCGCACGTTGCCGCGCCAGGCCTGTTTTAGCATATCCAGCGACACACCGCGGAGATGGAGAACTTTACGTACCATCATAAAGCCGATCAGTAACGTGGCATATTCTGCGATGACCGTCGCCAGGGCAGCGCCCTGCACGTTCATATGAAGCCCCATCACCAGCCACAGGTCGAGCGCGATGTTGAGGATATTGCCCACGACCAACAAGATAACCGGCGCCCGCGCATACTGAACGCCTAACAGCCACCCGAGCAGCACCAGATTCGCCAGTGACGCGGGAGCGCTTAGCCAACGAATTTCAAGGAAGCGTCTCGCCTGCACCAGGACAGCGTCGTTCCCGCCGACAATATGTAAAGCCAGCTCGATAAGCGGCGTGCGAAATAGCACAATCATCACGCCAGCGCCCAGCGCCAGCAATAACGGTTGAATGAGCGCCCGGGCTAACGCCTGCGGATTTTTGGCGCCAAATGCCTGCGCCGTTAGGCCGGTGGTGCTCATACGTAGAAATAGCAGCAGCATGAAAAGAAAGCTGGTGGCAGTCGCGCCCACCGCCACGCCGCCCAGGAAAACCGGGCTGTCCAGATGACCAATCACCGCCGTATCGACCAACCCCAGTAAGGGGACGGTGATGTTAGAAAAAATCATCGGCAGCGCGAGACGCCAGAGAGCTTTATCAGAGGAGGTAAAAAGCGGCATGGAGAAAAGCCTGACAAGGAGTTAAACGAAACGAGCGCATTGCCGGATGGCGACGTAACGCCTTATCCGGCCTACAAATTAATCATCTCAGGAACTGCATTCCCGTAGGCCTGATAAGCGCAGCGCCATCAGGCTGCACGATTGCCGGATGACGGCTTACAAGGAGATTAAAAAGAGATTACAACCATTCCCCGTTGCGAATGACGCCTACCGCCAGCCCTTCAATCGTAAAGCTTTGTTCGCGCAGATCCACCACTATCGGTGTAAACTCGCTGTTTTCCGGCAGCAGCTCCACTTTATTGCCCTGCTTTTTCAGGCGTTTTACTGTCACTTCATCGTCAATGCGAGCGACAACCACCTGGCCATTACGGACGTCCTGCGTTTTATGTACCGCCAGCAAATCCCCATCCATAATACCGATGTCTTTCATCGACATACCGCTCACGCGCAGCAGGAAATCGGCGCTGGGTTTGAACAGTGAAGGATCGACCTGGTAATGGCCTTCAATATGCTGCTGCGCCAGTAGCGGTTCACCCGCCGCGACACGCCCGACAAGCGGTAATCCGTCCTCTTCTTCCTGTAACAGACGGATACCTCGCGATGCGCCGGAAACGATTTCAAGCACCCCTTTGCGCGCCAGCGCCTTAAGGTGTTCTTCCGCCGCGTTTGGGGAACGGAACCCCAAACGCTGCGCGATTTCCGCACGCGTCGGTGGCATACCTGTCTGGCTGATGTGATCCCGGATGAGATCAAACACCTCTTGTTGCCTGGCCGTTAACGCTTTCATTCCGCCCCCTGGGTGTATATACAGTCATGCTGTGAGTATATACAGTTAAAGGTGATTTTGGAACCACAAACGGCGCAAAAAACAAGAGATTTATAAAATTTGGAACCTTTATCGAAAATGTGACCATAACAGGATGCCCCAGGTCATCAGGGCAACGAAAATAGACAGTAGCACCGCAGCCGATCCCATATCTTTCGCACGGCCGGAAAGCTCATGGTATTCAGAACCGATGCGGTCCACGACCGCTTCAATAGCGCTGTTGAGGATTTCAACAATCATGATAAGTAAAACGGAACCTATCAATAACACACGGGTAATCGCATCCACATCCAGCCAGCAGGCGATGATGACGCCCAGCAATACCGCGATACTTTCCTGGCGAAACGCCGCTTCGTGAGTCCATGCGGCGCGAAATCCTTTCCAGGAATATCCTGCCGCTTTGATAATTCTGGTGAATCCAGTGGTATTATTGGCCATCAAAAGAACCTTTTTACATTATTAACGTCAATGACATTATACGGTTGCCCTGCACGATTCGGACTGCCGTAACGCAGCGCGAAGTATGACGGGATACAACAGAAATTCGCTAAACTTTCTGATATCCTTGCACCGCATTTGCATTATTAACCAGAGGCTTTACATCGTTTATGTCCGGCTGGCCACGAATTTACTACAAATTACTGAATTTACCATTAAGCATACTGGTAAAAAGCAAGTCTATTCCGGCGGAACCCGCCCAGGAATTGGGGCTCGATACTTCTCGCCCCATTATGTATGTCTTGCCATACAACTCAAAAGCGGACTTACTGACGCTGCGGGCTCAATGTCTGGCGCACGATCTCCCGGATCCGCTGGAGCCGCTGGAGATCGACGGCGCGCTGCTGCCACGCTATGTATTTATTCACGGCGGACCGCGTGTCTTTACCTATTACACGCCAAAAGAAGAGTCGGTGAAACTTTTTCACGATTATCTCGATCTGCATCGGAGTAATCCGGCTTTGGACGTGCAGATGGTGCCCGTTTCCGTGATGTTTGGCCGCGCGCCGGGTCGTGAAAAGGGAGAAGATAACCCGCCTTTACGTATGCTGAACGGCGTACAGAAATTCTTTGCCATCTCCTGGCTGGGTCGCGATAGCTTTGTCCGATTCTCGCCGTCCGTCTCATTGCGTCGTATGGCTGATGAACACGGCACCGATAAAATCATCGCGCAGAAGCTGGCTCGCGTGGCGCGTATGCACTTTGCTCGCCAGCGCCTGGCGGCGGTTGGCCCACGCCTGCCCGCCCGTCAGGATCTGTTTAACAAACTGCTGGCCTCGAAAGCGATCGCCCGCGCGGTAGAAGACGAAGCGCGTAGTAAGAAAATCTCTCATGAAAAAGCGCAGCAAAACGCCATTGCGCTGATGGAAGAGATCGCGGCGAACTTCTCTTACGAGATGATTCGTTTGACCGACAGGATTTTGGGGTTTACCTGGAACCGACTGTACCAGGGGATTAACGTGCATAACGCCGAGCGCGTACGCCAACTGGCGCACGACGGGCATGAAATCGTCTATGTGCCCTGTCATCGCAGCCATATGGACTACTTGCTCCTTTCTTATGTGCTGTACCATCAGGGACTGGTTCCGCCGCACATTGCCGCCGGTATTAACCTTAATTTCTGGCCCGCTGGCCCGATTTTCCGTCGTCTGGGCGCGTTCTTTATTCGTCGCACCTTTAAGGGGAATAAACTCTATTCCACCGTCTTTCGCGAATACCTGGGCGAGCTGTTCAGCCGCGGTTACTCGGTTGAGTATTTTGTCGAAGGAGGACGTTCGCGTACCGGACGTTTGTTAGACCCGAAAACCGGCACCCTGTCGATGACTATCCAGGCGATGCTGCGCGGCGGTACCCGTCCAATTACGTTAGTGCCTATTTACATCGGCTATGAGCACGTCATGGAAGTGGGCACCTATGCGAAAGAACTGCGCGGCGCGACAAAAGAGAAAGAGAGCCTGCCGCAGATGCTGAAAGGATTGAGCAAGCTGCGCAATCTGGGTCAGGGCTACGTTAACTTTGGCGAACCGATGCCGCTCATGACGTACCTGAACCAGCATGTGCCGGAGTGGCGCGAATCTATCGACCCTATAGAGGCCATACGCCCAGCCTGGCTGACGCCGACGGTAAATAGTATCGCCGCCGATCTGATGGTGCGTATTAACAACGCTGGCGCGGCAAACGCGATGAACCTGTGTTGTACCGCGCTGTTAGCGTCGCGTCAGCGCTCGCTCACCCGCGAGCAGCTCACCGAGCAGCTTGATTGCTATCTCGATCTGATGCGCAATGTCCCTTATTCCACAGACTCAACCGTTCCTGCCGCCAGCGCTGGCGAGCTCATCGCTCACGCGCTGCAGATGAATAAGTTTGAGGTCGAGAAAGACACCATTGGCGATATCATCATTCTGCCGCGCGAGCAGGCGGTGTTGATGACCTACTATCGTAACAATATCGCGCATATGTTGATTATGCCTTCGCTGATGGCGGCGATTATCACCCAGCATCGTCGCATTTCGCGTGATGCGTTGCAGCAGCATGTTGAAGCGCTCTATCCGATGTTAAAAGCGGAGCTGTTCCTGCGCTGGGAGCGCGAGGAGTTAGCCTCGGTCATTGACGCGCTGGCCAGTGAAATGCAGCGTCAGGGGCTAATTACCCTGCAGGATGATGAACTGCATATCAACCCGACGCATTCCCGTACGCTGCAACTGCTGGCGGCAGGCGCGCGCGAAACGCTACAGCGTTATGCCATTACGTTCTGGCTGTTGAGCGCCAATCCGTCCATCAACCGCAGTACGCTGGAGAAAGAAAGCCGTACCGTGGCGCAACGTCTGTCTGTCCTGCACGGTATTAACGCGCCGGAGTTTTTCGACAAAGCGGTGTTCAGTTCACTCGTGTTGACGCTACGGGATGAGGGTTATATCAGTGATACGGGCGATGCCGAACCGGCAGAAACGATGAAGATATATCAGATGCTTGCCGATCTGATTACCTCTGATGTCCGTCTGACGATTGAAAGCGCGACGCAGGGCGAGTAAGCCAGTGCCTGAAATGCCCGATGGCGTAAGCTTATCGGGCAACTGATATGACGTATTGAAAATTTTGGCTTTGTAGGCCGGGTTCGCCCGGCATGACATCAGAAGTGCCAGTAACTCATCGCCAGCCCTAAAAATAGCACCAGGCCAACGTAGTTATTGTTCATAAAGGCTTTAAAGCAGGCTTCACGTTCACGGTTCGCAATCAGTTTTTGCTGGTAGACAAACAGCGCGCCCGCCACCAGCACAGCCCAGTAATATCCCCATCCCAGACCATTCAACCAGCCGATCAGCGCCATTAACGCCATGACGCCAAGCTGCAGAATCCCGATAATCAATGTGTCATAACGACCAAACAGGATCGCAGTCGATTTAATGCCTATCTTGATATCATCATCTCTGTCGACCATCGCATATTGCGTATCGTAAGCCACCGCCCAGAGAATATTGGCGAGGAACATCAGCCAGCAGCTCAACGGCAGGGATTCGCTCACCGCGGCGAACGCCATGGGGATTGACCAGCCGAAAGCGGCCCCCAGCACGACCTGCGGCAGGTGGGTGTAGCGTTTCATAAAGGGATAAACCCAGGCCAACGCCAGCGCCGCCACGGAAAGCAGAATCGTCATGGCGTTCAGCGTCAGCACCAACAGAAACGCCAGCAGCACCAGCACCACAAACAGGTTGCGCGCTTCTTTCTCTGTCACGGCGCCGCTGGGTAAAGGTCGGTTGACCGTACGTTTTACATGTCCGTCAAATTTACGATCGGCATAATCATTCACCACGCAGCCCGCCGCGCGCATTAACCACACGCCAGCGACAAAAACCGCCAAAATCCACAGCTGAGGCATACCCGGTGTCGCCACCCATAGCGCCCAAAGCGTCGGCCAGAGCAGCAGCAACGCGCCAATAGGCTTATCTGTACGCATCAAACGGTGAAACGCCAGCAGCTTACTCTGCGTCAGACTCCACTCCATCTTTATCTTCCTCTCAGTACAGCGGCGATGCAGGTAAAAAAAGCTCGGTAAGCAACAGCGGTTTTCCGCTCAACCGCAGTCGAGAGCGGCGCCCCCACAGTGTTGCATCGCGTCCAATTTCAATAAAATCGCGGGTCAGTGTCGATGATGTAAATAGATAACGTCCAAGCGGGGTTTTACCCAGATGTTGTAAGACCTGTTCAGGTCCGCATAGCGTGGATTCCGGTACCACGGTACGTCCGGCAAGCCAGGGCTCGCCGTCAGCGCAAAGCAGTATCTCACGTAACCAGTAGCGGGATTCGGATGGCAGTAAACCTGATGCTTCCTCGACCTCACTTTGGCCGACAAACGCTTCCCGAATCAGCGTCACGCTTACCCGCTTTCCCTGCTGCTCAAAACGTTTAGTCATAGAATCTTCCAGCAACAGCCAGTCCAGCAAATGGGGTTCAAGCGCAGGAATCGCATCAAAATAGCGCAGCGCACGCAGTCGCGTTAACGCAGGGTGTGACATGCCTTACTCTCCGATTCATAACCTAAAGTCATTGTATCTCAGAAAAGACATTACGGGGGGCGCAATCACAATTAAGTGATCTGTTGCGCAACAAAAAAATAACAATTCGCATGAAATGACAAAAAAAGGTGCGCCAGGAGACGCACCAGTTGCTGCAAAATCAGCACTGTGGGGAAACAATTACCCCTTGCCTTTTACACTGCTGATAAAGGTGGAACGGGCAGATGTCGATCCCAGACGTTCGGCCTCATCAAGCAGTTTCAGCGCTTTATCGACGTCGCCTTTCGCTACGGCATCCTTAATCGCTTTATTAAAGTAGCTTTCCGTATCGTTCAACATCGGTTCGCTTTTCTTCGGCGCGACTGGCGCTGGCGCAGCGACCGGCGCGGCGGTATTGCCTACCGTTACCGGCCCGGTACCGGACGAGCCAAACAACGGCCCGACCAATACGCTGGAGCTGCTGTTGGTTTTTACCTTCAGTTTCACCACGCCGTCAGTGGTATGGCGAGCAACTGGATCGGGAATATCCGGGATAGAGTTACCGACGCCTTTGGCATAGGCTTTTGCCGGATCGAGCAGCGTAGTGGTTTGCTGAAGATCTTTTTCGGTCGTAAACACCAGAACATAGAGTTTCTGCTGTCCCAACGCAGGCGTCAGGCGCATCACGCCTTCCAGCCGGTCTGCGCTCATGACGCCCGGCTGCTGATAAGTAAAGTAACTGCTGGGGAAGAACGCCGAAGGCGTCATATTTTGGTCAAGAATCAACACGTTTGGCGCAAAAACGCTAGCTTGCTTATTGACCTCGCTGGTGAGAGTTAATGTCAGCTCGCCGATATTCGCCGGAACGCTATAAGCGGCGACCGGGCCGGTAATGCCGGCGACGTCAAGGCGCTGGCCGCCCGTCGCCAGTTGGGTAGACTGCGTTTTTGACTGATCTACAGGCGTCCAGGTTAATTGCTGTAGCGCAGCAGCAGGAATAGCGGGCGCGGCGCTGGTATTTTGCGGTACATAGTTCACTTCCGCCAGGCTGATACCCGGCACGCTGGCGAACAGCCCTGCGGTTAAACAGAGGGCGACGAGACTTTTCTTCATTTTCATTATTCTCACCTCAATAAGGCGGGTTCAGCGGTAGCCAGGCAATAGCGCGCCAACCCAAACATATCGCCGAATGGCGGCTGGCGCCTTATTCGGCTTACAAGCATCATCAGACCTGATGTTTCAGAGGGGCTTGCGCCCCTCGTTACGTCAGATGACCATCGTATTACCACCAGATTTCCATCTGGGCGCCGAAGGTCCACTCATCGCTATCGCCACGGCTGTTGGTGGAAATGCCGGAGTTAGTCGCTGCGGCATAACGGGAAATGTTATCGCCGTCTTTGATATAGCCCCATTTCTCATCCCATTTCGCGTAGGTGGCGAAAATACGGATAGCCGGACGCGACCAGATGCTGTCGCCCGCCTGCCACTGTTGCGCCAGGGTGATTTTATATTGATTGTTACGATCGCCGGTCTGCTGAGATTTCACGTTGTCGTAGCCGACTTCCAGCAGGGTGCTCATGATTGGCGTCCACTTGTACATTGGACGTACGCCCACGGTCCACCACTCAGTACCCAGGTTATTATCCCAATCGATATTCTGGTACATACCGACGTACATCAAATCCCATTTATCACCAAGCGAGATGGCGCCATGATCCAAAATACGCCACATATTGCCATTATTATTGATGACCTTATTGGCATAATTAATTTTGGTTCCATCAGGCAATTCTTCAGTGAAAGATGAAGAACCGTCGGAACCGCGCGCCTGGCCTTTACCCTGCGTGGTCATGGCATCGGTGGCATATTGCACGACAAACTTGTTATAGCCTTTCAACATGCTTTGCGTGTGTTCGGCGGTGAACATCCAGCCGTCTTTCGATGCCCCATCAGCCAGCTTATAACCATCGGTCGTATTGGCGCGGCCGTAATCAACGCCCAGCTCCAGTACGCCGTCCGGGTTCGTTTGCAGACCAGCCAGACGTACGTCAAAGACGTCGTTAGCGGTATCTTTTACTTCATCATAAATATTCTGGCTGCTGAAGGTGTAAGAGCCGCCCGCTTCAGTAGACCGGGTCGCCGCCAGCGAAAGCTTACCGAAGCCCAGATCGATATTTTCGATACCCGCGCCAGGACCTGAAATATCCCAGTAGTAGAAGTCGATCATGTGTACGTCATGACGCTGATAGAAGCGCTTACCGGCCCAGATGGTAGAGCCCGGCAGCCATTCAATCAGGTTTTTACCCTGCACGTTCGCTTCGCGGAAGGCGGGATCGGTCGATTCCCAGTCGTTCTGCTGGTTAACCGAATAGGCGACGTTGGTGTCGAAATAGAAGCTCTTATCGCCCTCTTTCCACACTTCCTGGCCCAGTTTCAGTTCCGCATAGGTTTCACATTCGTTACCGAGACGGTATTTACTTTGGGCACCTGTTGCCTGGAAACACTGTTGTTCGCCGCCGCTTCCCGTCCAGCCAATACCGGAACGGGCGTAACCGTGGAAATCGACAGCCATTGCCTGAGCGGACATTACGCCCGCTGCGACAGCAACCGCCAGTGGGAGTTTGCGCAGAGTAATCATCATTCTATCTCCTGAGATCATTGCTTTTCTTTAAACGCTGCCACCTTCTAAAACTGCGAATGGTTTTGCGTTTCGTTTTTTTATGGAGGCCTTAAACACCCGGCTCTTGATGCAGACGACGACATGCGCTGCCATCCTCGCGGAACAGATGACAGCGCTCTGGCGGCAGGCCGATAGCGAATGTGGCGCCCTCTTCTACCAACACCACGTCATTCTGGCGATAAACCAGGTTTTGACGGATGGCGGGGATCTGGATATGAATTTGTGTTTCGTGCCCTAACTGCTCGACCACCTGGACTTCGCCTTCCAGGGTGACATCGGCGATATCGCTCGGCAGCAGGTGTTCCGGCCGAATGCCTAAAGACATATTGGCGCCGACCTGCACGCCGCGACTTTCGACCGGCAGCCAGATTTGCTGGCGATTCGGCAGTTCGACCTGGACTTGTTCAATCGCGGTGGCGGTCACTTTCACCGGCAAGAAGTTCATCTTCGGCGAGCCGATGAAGCCCGCGACAAAGCGGTCCGCCGGATAGTGGTACAGCTCCAGCGGCTTACCGACCTGAGCGACGCGACCGGCGTCCAGCACCACGATTTTGTCGGCCAGCGTCATCGCCTCGACCTGATCGTGGGTGACGTAAATCATCGTGCGGCCCAGACGTTTATGCAGGCGAGAAATTTCAATACGCATCTGCACGCGCAGCGCGGCGTCCAGGTTAGAGAGCGGTTCATCCAGCAAAAACACACGCGGCTCCGCCACCAGCGTGCGGCCAATCGCTACGCGCTGACGCTGCCCGCCGGAAAGCGCTTTTGGCTTACGTTCCAGCAGATGCGCCAGTTGCAGCACTTCCGCCACCTGGTTGACGCGTTGATTCATTACCTCTTTTTTGGCGCCCGCCAGCTTGAGGCCGAAAGACATGTTTTCTGCAACGGAGAGATGGGGATAGAGCGCATAAGACTGGAATACCATGCCCACGCCGCGCTCGGCAGGCGGGATATCATTCATACGGGTTTCCCCGATAAACAGGTCGCCACTGGTGATGGTTTCAAGCCCGGCGATCATACGCAGCAAGGTCGATTTACCACAGCCTGACGGTCCCACAAACACCACGAACTCCCCGTCATGGATATCGAGGTTAATATCTTTCGATACCACCACGTCACCCCAGGCTTTCGTTACATTTCGTAGCTGTACGCTCGCCATGCCCTTCTCCCTTCGTTACAACCTGTCATTGACAGCAACATTCATGATGGCCTGACTATGCGCGATCCCTGACTGGGGTAAATCCTCCACCCCCCGGCTTTTTTATGGGGGAGGAGGCGGGAGGATGAGGACACAGCGCCTGAGACCACGGGCGCGGACAGAAAAGGAATTTCGTGATGCCGCCCGCAAAAATCGGCGTGTTTTTATGTGCGCCAGCACGCATTACTCACATTTATGTAACACAGATCACATAAAGCCGGGGTGGGGCGTAGGGGCGGGGAGGATGGAAAGAGGTTGTCGTATAAAGAAACTAGAGACCGTTAAACCACCTCTGTGTACATCACCAAAAAGGATGGGAGATATGAAGATTAAAACTGGCGTAGGCATCCTCGCATTATCCGCACTTACGACGATGATGATTTCCGCCCCGGCTCTCGCCAAAATTGAAGAAGGTAAACTGGTTATCTGGATCAACGGCGACAAGGGCTATAACGGTCTGGCCGAGGTCGGTAAAAAATTTGAGCAAGACACCGGCATTAAAGTGACCGTTGAGCACCCGGATAAGCTGGAAGAGAAATTCCCGCAGGTGGCAGCCACCGGCGACGGTCCTGACATTATCTTCTGGGCGCACGACCGTTTTGGCGGCTACGCGCAGTCTGGTCTGCTGGCGGAGGTTACTCCGGATAAAGCGTTTCAGGGCAAACTCTATCCGTTCACCTGGGATGCGGTACGTTATAACGGCAAGCTGATCGCCTACCCCATCGCCGTTGAAGCCCTCTCCCTGATTTATAACAAAGACCTCGTCCCGAACCCGCCGAAAACCTGGGAAGAGATCCCGGCGCTGGATAAAGAACTAAAAGCGAAAGGGAAGTCGGCGATAATGTTCAACCTGCAAGAGCCGTATTTCACCTGGCCTTTGATCGCCGCTGACGGCGGTTACGCGTTCAAATTTGAAAACGGCAAGTATGACGTGAAAGACGTTGGCGTCGATAACGCCGGCGCGAAAGCGGGCCTGACTTTCCTGATCGATATGATCAAAAACAAAAATATGAGCGCCGATACCGATTACTCCATCGCCGAAGCGGCCTTCAATAAAGGCGAAACGGCAATGACCATCAACGGTCCGTGGGCATGGTCGAACATCGACAAGAGCAAAGTCAACTACGGTGTCACCCTGCTGCCGACCTTCAAAGGTAAACCCTCGAAACCGTTCGTCGGCGTGCTGAGCGCGGGGATTAACGCTGCCAGCCCGAACAAGGAGCTGGCGAAAGAGTTCCTCGAAAACTACCTGCTGACCGATCAGGGTCTGGAAGCGGTGAACAAAGATAAACCGCTGGGCGCCGTGGCGCTGAAATCTTTCCAGGAGCAGTTAGCGAAAGACCCCCGTATCGCCGCCACCATGGATAACGCCCAGAAAGGCGAGATCATGCCGAATATTCCGCAGATGTCCGCCTTCTGGTATGCGGTACGTACGGCTGTGATCAATGCCGCCAGCGGCCGTCAAACCGTGGATGCCGCGCTGAAAGATGCACAAAGCCGTATCACCAAGTAATGCCGCGAGCCTGTGCCGGATGGCGGCATAAATGCCTTATCCGGCCTACAACACACCGTAGGCCTGATAAGCGCAGCGCCATCAGGCACATCTCCGGCCAGGAAGTTTCAACGCTGTAGAGGAAATCCCCCATGGATGTCATTAAAAAGAAACACTGGTGGCAAAGCGACCCGCTTAAATGGTCAGTAATTGGTCTGCTGGGCCTGCTGGTGGGTTACCTTGTAGTTTTAATGTACGTACAAGGGGAGTATCTGTTCGCCATCATGACGCTGATTTTAAGCTCTGCTGGCCTGTATATTTTCGCAAATCGTAAAACCTACGCCTGGCGCTACGTTTACCCAGGCCTCGCCGGCATGGGGCTGTTTGTGCTATTCCCGCTGGTGTGCACCATCGCCATCGCCTTTACTAACTACAGCAGCACCAACCAGCTCACCTTTGAACGCGCCCAGCAAGTGCTGATGGACCGTTCTTATCAGGCGGGAAAAACCTATAACTTCGGTCTTTACCCGACCGGCGACGAGTGGCAACTGGCCCTCACCGACGGAGAAACGGGCAAACATTACCTGTCTGACGCATTTTCCTTCGGCGGCGAACAAAAATTACAGCTGAAAGAGACCGATGCCCTGCCGGGCGGCGAACGCGCCAATCTGCGGATAATCACCCAGAACCGTCTGGCGCTGAACCAGATAACCGCCGTCCTGCCGGATGAAAGTAAAGTAATTATGAGCTCGCTACGTCAGTTTTCCGGTACTCGTCCGCTGTACACACTGGCTGATGACGGCCTGCTGACCAATAACCAGAGCGGCGTAAAATACCGGCCAAACAACGATAGCGGTTATTATCAGTCGATCAACGCCGACGGAAGCTGGGGTGATGAAAAACTCAGTCCTGGTTATACCGTTACTATCGGCGCGAAAAACTTTACGCGCGTCTTTACCGACGAAGGGATCCAGAAGCCCTTTTTCGCTATCTTCGTCTGGACCGTGGTCTTTTCGGTCCTCACTGTGGTGTTAACCGTGGCGGTTGGGATGGTATTGGCCTGCCTCGTACAGTGGGAAGCGCTGAAAGGTAAAGCTATCTACCGCGTCCTGCTGATTCTGCCCTACGCCGTACCGTCGTTTATTTCAATTTTGATTTTCAAAGGGTTATTCAACCAAAGCTTTGGCGAAATCAATATGATGCTGAGCGCGCTGTTTGGCATTAAACCTGCCTGGTTCAGCGACCCCAACACCGCGCGGGCAATGGTGATTATCGTGAATACCTGGCTGGGCTATCCCTACATGATGATCCTGTGCATGGGACTGCTGAAAGCGATTCCGGATGACCTGTACGAAGCCTCCGCAATGGACGGCGCCGGTCCATTTCAGAATTTCTTTAAGATCACCTTACCGCTGCTGATTAAGCCGCTAACGCCGCTGATGATCGCCAGCTTCGCCTTTAACTTTAATAACTTTGTCCTGATTCAGTTATTGACCAACGGCGGGCCAGACCGCCTCGGCACCACCACGCCTGCCGGTTATACCGATCTGCTCGTCAGCTACACCTACCGTATCGCCTTTGAAGGCGGCGGCGGTCAGGACTTCGGTCTGGCGGCGGCCATTGCCACGCTGATTTTCCTGCTGGTAGGCGCGCTGGCAATAGTGAACCTGAAAGCCACGCGTATGAAGTTTGATTAAGGGAGATAATAACAATGGCTATGGTCCAACCCAAATCTCAGAAACTGCGTCTCCTCATCACGCACCTGGGGCTGCTGATTTTCATCGCGGCGATTATGTTCCCGCTGCTGATGGTCATCGCTATCTCGCTACGTGAAGGGAACTTCGCCACCGGAAGCCTGATCCCGGATAAAATCTCCTGGGAACACTGGCGGCTGGCGCTGGGTTTCAGCGTGGAACATGCGGATGGTCGGGTAACGCCGCCGCCCTTCCCGGTACTGCTGTGGCTGTGGAACTCGGTGAAAATCGCCGGTATTACCGCCATCGGCATCGTGGCGCTCTCCACCACCTGCGCCTACGCTTTTGCACGAATGCGTTTTCCAGGTAAAGCAACACTGCTTAAAGGGATGCTGATTTTCCAGATGTTTCCGGCGGTTTTGTCTCTGGTGGCGCTGTATGCGTTATTTGACCGCCTGGGACAATACATTCCATTTATCGGTCTGAATACGCATGGCGGCGTGATCTTCGCCTATCTCGGCGGCATTGCGCTGCATGTCTGGACGATTAAAGGCTACTTCGAAACTATCGACAGCTCGCTGGAAGAGGCCGCCGCGCTGGATGGCGCAACCCCGTGGCAGGCATTTCGCCTGGTGCTGCTGCCGCTTTCTGTACCGATTCTGGCGGTGGTGTTTATTCTGTCGTTCATCGCGGCGATTACCGAAGTTCCGGTCGCCTCGTTGTTACTGCGCGATGTGGACAGCTATACGCTGGCCGTGGGTATGCAGCAATATCTCAACCCGCAAAACTATTTGTGGGGCGACTTTGCCGCCGCCGCCGTCCTTTCCGCTATTCCTATCACCCTGGTGTTCCTGTTGGCGCAACGTTGGCTGGTCAACGGCCTGACGGCAGGGGGTGTGAAAGGTTAAGTTTTATCGAAGTACCTGCCCGGCAACGGGCAATGCCACTGCCCTCAACTTATGTTATCCCCACTTATGGTCGTATTTTGGCGCTCTTCGGAGCGCTTTTTTTATGCGTTATAGACAGCGGCTAATTTATTGCCACGCCATACGTCCGTTACGGTGTGGCGACGCCTATTCTCGCCGTAGTCGGTTCGAATTACATAACCACAACGTGATAACCAACAGGAGGATCGCCGCCGAATAGAGTAATACATCCATTGGCGTTTTATGATCGACAATGATCAGACGCACAATCGCCGTGATCCCAATGTACACGAAATAGCGCAGCGGAAAGTGAAGGCCAGACTTAAAGTACTTCACAATCAGCGCAATAAATTCGAAATAAAGAAAGTAGATCACCAGCCCTTCCACCAGTTCATATTTGCTGGCTTGCTCAGGCACGAATAATGCATCCGCCAGATGCACCGTCTCTTTACCGAGAAAAACGACCAGGATCAGACCGAGGGTAAGCAGTCCCAAATTTAGTACGTTTTGTAAAATCGTGGCGATAAACTCAAGACGTGAGCGCGATAATGGCATCATAACAGCCCCCTCTTTCTCTGCGGCGAGGTTTCTGTATAACGCACAAATGTGACGGGCATCTATATTTTTTATTTATGTTTATAATTTGTTCAATAAGATAATTTGCCGGATAGCGCCGTGAACGCCTTATCCGGCCTGAGTATTAACGGAAATTTACGCTCCTGTCACTGGTCATATCATACAGGCCAAACTTACGGCCAAGCTGTTGACCACCGTCACGCGTCAGCGGCGTCCAGCCAATTGCCGCACGACTTCGGGTTGGGCCGGACGAGAAGAGATCCAGCGGCACGGAAACATATACGCCTTTGGTAAAATCCCCTTCCCCATATTCATCCGGCGACGCATCGGTAATCGTCGCGTAACCGCCGACAACGACGCCGCTATCGAAGCGTTTGGCGATCTCCAGCGTACCGCCTTTATCGCCCGCCAGATACTGACCAACGCTGGCTTTCACCAGCACATCCTGGGCGAACGACGGCGTCCAGTATGCGGTCAAATGTCCGGTCTTCACGCTGTAATCGGTAAACTTCATCATATCCTGCGCGCTACGCCAGTCACGCTGTTTCACGTAGTTGGCATCCAGACCAAACGCCCAATTGCTGTCTACCGGGCGATACAGGACTTCCGCCCCGGCACCGCCAAACATGGTCTCCAGATAACCGCCGTAGACCTGCCCATAGAAACCATTGCCAAAATACTGGAAGTAGTTGGCCTGTAGGTTATTCACATAAACATCATTCTGCACATACTCACGGACATGCGTACGCACCCGCGGCAGATGCGAATCCTTCGGCGGATTGGTGTAGTTAAATTTGTCGTAGTTGTTGGCGATATTGGCAAACACGCTGCCCGTGGTGAGCAGATGATCCGTGACCCACAGATCCGCAGTTCCCATTACGCCCAACTGATACATATAGAAGTTTTCCGGGCCGCCTACCGACTGATTCAGCACGGGATCAAGATGAAAATCAATGCGCGACTTGTCGATATACCAGCCCTGTTCAGTACTCTCTGGCACGATCGGCTCTACGCGTTTTTGCGCCAGCGGGGTTTCATGTCCCAGCGGTTCGCCTTCCAGATGGCGTTTCAGGCTGGCGACATCGGTTTCAGTGGTGACCTGCGGCAGATTAAGGCGGTTTTCCGTCACGCGGATCGTGCGGATCCCCTCCGGCAGATCGTTCATGACGATCCGGTTAGCGCGCACGATCCCTTCACGGGAATCGCGGTACTTCACCTGTTCACCGGTAACGTACAGCGTATCGCCTTTGACCTGGATTTTCGGGTCCGCCAGACCGGCATTATATTTCAATAACGTTAATTGATTAGCCACTACCGAATGTTGCAGGATGGCATCCTGCGGCTGTGGTCGGTATTGCGGGCGTGAATTGTCATGATACGCGGGACGTAAATCGTTGAAATTGGTGCGCAGCGTAACGCCAAACATAAAGGTGTTGCCGCGCTCGTAGCTGAGGTTAACGTCGGCCCAATCGGTGACGCGGTAAATGGCGCCGACGTTAAACTTGCTCTTCTGTTCCAGTTTCCCCGCAAAATCCTGCTGATAGTTATTGCCTTCATACTCCAGCTTCAGGCGTAGCGGTTGCCACGGGGTCTGGTATTCCACGCCGCCAAACAGCGAAGCCGGGCCGTGAAACATATCGCTACCGTCGACGGAACCTGCCTCTTTATAGCTGTTATCACGCGAACAGAATTTATCACTATACGAACAGAAAGGATTAGACACATTGCCGCTGGTGCCAAGATAGCCCCAGCCGAGACCTAATGAAAAATCAAATGGCCCCCAGGCCTTACTCGCTACAATATATTCCGCATCAAACAGCCCCGTTCCGCCGATATCGCGCGCGCCAACCGCCACCTGCGGCATCCAGTAACTCTCTTCCCACAACCGCAGTTTCACATCAAACGCTTTATCTTTGTAAGTCTGGTCGCCGGAGAATGATTCCACGCTGCTGTACTTTTTCGTACGGACATCGGTATAGCGCAACGTGGTTTCCAGCCACGGGAAAAGCTGAACCGAAGCCGAGTAGTAGCGGTACTGATCGTTATCGCGATAGTTCAGGCTCATCTCCCCTTCACGCGCCATACGCGCTGTCGGCGTTTGCAGCAGGCCCACGCCGCCAAAGTCAGATTGTGAAGGCCCAACAGGGGCTGGATATGTTTCGGCATGGCAGGCCGCGCTAATACCCAGCGCCAGCACGCTGAGCAGATGTGTTTTTTTCATTATTCCGGTATCCGCTGCGTCAGGGTATGAAGAATGTCGGCATTTATCGCCTCCGGCGTGCCGCGCCAAAGGGAATCGGCAAAACCGACAAAAATAATGCTGCCGGGCATCGGCTCGATATGACGTTTATTCCAGTAAGCCACCGGCGCTTTTTGGCTGCGTCCATCAGGGTAAACCACCCAGGCATAGCTACGATCCGCGCCGCTGAGTAAGCGCTGACCCTCGAGATAACTGGCGACGTCCCGCCCAGGGACGAACGGCTGGCTGCCCGGCTGGCTAATCAAGCCAAAGAGCGTCACCTGTGTGGGTTGCGGCCCGACCCAGAGCGTGTAGTGACCTTGCAGCGGCGGGTTACCTCGTTCGCTCACCCGCACCACGTCAGGATCAAGATTCACGAATTGTCTGCCCGTCACCTTCACCGCCTGAATCTGTCGGCGTAGTGTGTTTATCGCCGCCGCCGCATCGCCATCTTCCTCAGCGCTGAGCGCCGCCAGTCGCCCGAGAAGTTCCTGCTGCTGTTGACGCGCCGTCACGGTCGCCTGTTCTTCGCCTATCACCGCCGCAGGCCACCAGCTCGTTGCCAGGCGCGGCTGTCCGACTAAATCGAGCAGACGCTCAGCGTCTGTCAGCGTTTTAGGCTCGCTATTACCTTGGGTAAAAACGGTAACAGTGCCGCTGGCAAAGGCGGATGACGCGATAAAGGCCAGCGCCAGCGCGCTTATCATCCTTTTCATCATGATTTTGCCGCCTTAATCAGCGTGGTTTTCACCGGAAAGTAATTCGCGCCCAGATACTGTTCCGTCTGGCGAATTTGGCCTTCGCTATCAATCCAGTAGCGATTACGCCAGCGCGTTTGATCGGTCGTCACTTCTTCATCCAGCACCCGCACGGCGGTCTCTTCACTGCCGACGCTAACGCTATCGGTCCCTCGCCATGTAAAAACGGAACGGGCGGTGGCGTAACGCACCTGGCGATGTTCGGTCCAGCCCAGGGTGCGAGTCCAGGTCGCGCCATCGATAATCTGTCCTGGTTTCGCCAGCGGGTCGGTCGCCAGATTATTCACATCGATCAGGTTGTCGCCGCTGAGCAGCGTTTTGACCAGACGGCCATGCTGCGTCACGATCGTCGCGCCATCCTGCGTCACCCATTTCTGCTGCCCGTTTTCCGAGAAAGCGAGCACCACAAACAGTTGAGGACCGCCGTTAAGCTGCATGTACTGGCTGGCATACGGCATGTTTTGAATATCGTCATCCGTTAGCTGTACGCCTGGCGTACCGAACAAACTGTCCCACAGTGAATCGCCCAGGCCTTTAGTGGTGGCCGAACACGCCTGTAATAGCAGGCAAATCAGGATAAGTGCGAGTCGCTTCACGACGCTTCTCCAGAGGGGCAAAATAACCACACCGGAGTGTGGTTATGGTTAAACGTACCGATACTACTGGGTACTGGTGGTCGTGGTGGTCGTGGTTCCGGTATTAGAACCATCGCCGCCGCCGGTTGCCGCTAACGCGACGCCCACCGCCGAACTTACGGTGCTAACGCTGGTAGCGGAGGAGCTTCCCGCCGATACCGACGTCGCTGCCGCCCCTGCCGCTTCACCCACCTGAACGGGGGCTGCCGAGACAGATGTCGCCGCAAGCGCGGTTATGGCAAAAATGCCATACAGTACTTTTTTCATCATAATTTCCCTTCATTGAATGAATGGAGATTTACCCAAAAGAATTTCGGGCGCTACCGAGTATACACAACCAAAGCAGGCGGATTATGTCCGGGAGAAATAACAGCGAGGTTTTAGGATAATTAAACTTTAAAGAAGTAACGCCTACATCATTTAATTAACAAACAAATAAAATCAATAAGTTAAAATTAAACTAAAAGACATCGACATCCGTATAATCTGAAAATAACGCAGAGTGATTTTCTGGTTATTCCTTATTTTAGGATTAAGCTCAATATAAAATTGTGGGGATAAAGACGGACAAGCGGAATTATCTTATAAAAAAAGCCGATGTGAATATCGGCCTTTTTATTATCTTATTCTCTTTTTGCCGGATGGCGGCGAAACGCCTTACCCGGCCTACAGACGCTATGCATTACGTAGACCGGATAAGCGCAGTGCCATCAGGCGCGCCAGGCTTTATAACGGTTAATCAGACCGTTGGTAGAGCTATCATGGGACGAAATAGCTTTATCATCGCCCAGCTCCGGCAGAATACGGTTAGCCAACTGTTTACCCAACTCAACGCCCCACTGGTCGAAAGTAAAGATGTTCAGGATGGCGCCCTGCGTAAAGATTTTATGCTCATACAGCGCAATCAGCGCGCCCAGGCTGAACGGCGTAATTTCGCGCAGCAGGATAGAGTTGGTCGGGCGGTTGCCTTCAAACACTTTGAATGGCACAACGTGTTCAAGCTGCGCCGGATCTTTACCCTGATCGCGATATTCCTGCTCAACCACCTCGCGGGATTTACCAAACGCCAGCGCTTCGGTCTGCGCGAAGAAGTTAGACAGCAGCTTCTGATGATGATCGGATAGCGGGTTATGGGTGATAGCCGGGGCGATAAAGTCACACGGCACCATTTTAGTACCCTGGTGAATCAATTGATAAAACGCGTGCTGACCGTTGGTGCCTGGTTCGCCCCAGATAATTGGGCCTGTCTGGTAATCCACGGCGTTGCCGTTACGGTCAACGTATTTACCGTTGGATTCCATGTTGCCCTGCTGGAAGTAGGCGGCGAAACGGTGCATATACTGGTCGTACGGCAGAATGGCTTCGGTTTCCGCGCCGAAGAAATTGTTGTACCAGATGCCAATCAACGCCAGCAGAATGGGTAGGTTTTTCTCCGCCGGAGTGGTGGAGAAATGCTTGTCCATCGCGTGCGCGCCGGAAAGCAGCTCGACAAAGTTGTCGAAACCGACGGACAGAATAATGGACAGCCCGATGGCAGACCACAGCGAGTAACGACCGCCGACCCAGTCCCAGAACTCGAACATATTGGCCGTGTCGATACCAAATTCGCCGACCGCTTTGGCGTTGGTGGAGAGCGCAGCAAAGTGTTTCGCCACGTGTTTTTCATCGCCTGCAGTTTTCAGGAACCAGTCGCGCGCGCTGTGGGCGTTGGTCATGGTTTCCTGGGTGGTGAAAGTTTTAGAAGCGACCAGGAACAGCGTGGTTTCCGGGTTCACTTTTTTCAGCACTTCAGCGATGTGGGTGCCATCAACGTTAGAGACGAAGTGCATGTTCAGATGGTTTTTATACGGACGCAGCGCTTCGGTCACCATGAACGGGCCGAGGTCGGAACCGCCGATACCGATGTTCACCACGTCGGTGATGGCCTTACCGGTGTAGCCTTTCCACTGACCGGAGATAATCGCTTGCGAGAAAGTTTTCATTTTCTCAAGCACGGCGTTCACTTCCGGCATCACATCTTTGCCGTCCACAATGATCGGCGTATTGCTACGGTTACGCAGCGCCACGTGCAGCACGGCGCGGTCTTCGGTGCGGTTGATCTTCTCGCCGGAGAACATGGATTTAATCGCGCCGGCCAAATCGGTCTCTTTCGCCAGATCCTGTAATTTTGCCAGCGTCTCTTCGGTGATGCGGTTTTTGGAGAAATCCACCAGCATCAGATCGTCAAACGTCGCGGAAAATTTAGCGAAACGGTCGCTATCGTTCGCGAAAAGCTCAGCGATCGTAACGTCTTTCATTTCATCGTAGTGTTTCTGGAGCGCCTGCCAGGCAGAAGTCTGCGTTGGATTGATGTTTTTCATTAGCAATACTCTTCTGATTTGAGAATTGTGACTGGGATCGATTGTAACGCCAGTCACAGAAAAGTGTGATTGTTTTAGTGCCGTTGCCCCAGGCACTGTCGAATGAGGATAAAAAGTATATACCCTAAATAATTCGAGGTGCAGAAAGGCGGCAAATGGGTATCGGGGTTATAAGCGCTGTTACTGAGCCTAAACTCAGCATAAAAAATCCGCATAATCCCAACGTTGACAGTCCAGGCCACAACTTTTATTTATAAATACGTTACTTGCATTTGCGCCTGCACCGGTTTCTGTTCTGCCCTTGTGCCATGGTCGCGTTTTTCATTTCCTGACACGAGGTTGATATGACAGAGATCGTTGTTTCCAAATTTGGCGGTACCAGCGTCGCCGATTTTGACGCCATGAACCGTAGCGCGGATATCGTACTTTCCGACGCCAATGTTCGTTTAGTCGTGCTTTCCGCGTCTGCCGGCATCACTAATCTGCTGGTGGCGCTGGCCGAAGGGATGGAGCCCGGCGAACGTTTCGCTACGCTCGACGCCATCCGTAAAATCCAGTTCGATATTCTTGATCGTCTGCGTCATCCGAATGTCATTCGCGAAGAGATTGAACGCCTGCTGGAAAACATCACTATTCTGGCGGAGGCGGCATCGCTGGCGACATCGGCAGCCCTGACCGATGAACTGGTCAGCCACGGCGAGCTAATGTCTACCCTGCTATTTGTTGAGATCCTGCGTGAACGCGACGTACAGGCCCACTGGTTCGACGTGCGCAAAGTGATGCGTACCAGCGATCGCTTTGGCCGTGCGGAACCGGACGTCGCAGCGCTTGCGGAACTGGCCGCGCAGCAGTTGCTCCCGCGCCTGAGCGAAACGTTGGTCATTACTCAGGGTTTTATCGGCAGTGAAAGCAAAGGCCGCACCACGACATTAGGCCGCGGCGGCAGCGACTATACGGCAGCGTTGCTGGCTGAAGCACTCCACGCCGCGCGGGTTGATATCTGGACAGATGTGCCCGGTATTTACACCACCGACCCGCGCGTAGTGCCTGTCGCGCAGCGAATTGATGAAATCGACTTTGAAGAAGCGGCGGAGATGGCAACCTTCGGCGCAAAAGTACTGCATCCAGCCACCTTACTCCCGGCCGTGCGTAGCGATATCCCGGTCTTCGTTGGCTCCAGTAAAGATCCGCAAGCGGGCGGTACGCTGGTGTGCAATAAAACCCAAAACCCGCCGCTGTTCCGCGCGCTGGCGCTGCGCCGCAATCAAACGCTATTGACGCTGCACAGCCTGAATATGCTGCACTCACGAGGTTTCCTGGCAGAGGTGTTCGGCATTCTGGCGCGGCATAATATTTCGGTAGATCTGATTACCACTTCGGAGGTGAGCGTCGCGCTGACGCTGGATACTACCGGCTCCACCTCCACGGGCGATACGTTACTGACCCAATCCTTATTGATGGAGCTTTCCGCGTTGTGTCGGGTCGAAGTCGAAGAAGGACTGGCGCTGGTCGCGCTGATTGGCAACAACCTGTCAAAAGCCTGCGGTGTTGGTAAAGAAGTGTTTGGCGTCCTGGAACCGTTCAACATTCGCATGATTTGTTACGGCGCCTCCAGCCACAATCTGTGCTTCCTCGTGCCGGGAGACGATGCCGAGAAAGTGGTGCAAAAGCTACATCAGAACTTATTTGAATAATCGCCCTGACACGGCAGCGGGTGAGCGCTATCAGGCAATACGCTGCCGGATGGCGACGCAGGCGCCTTATCCGGCCTGTCGCAGCTCCCGGCGTATAGCGCTTGTCGCTATACGCCATACCCGATATCGCTTACAGCATACGCCGCTGGTGCTGTTTTTCCGTGTGGACCCGCTTAACGATTTTATAGATCCACTGCAGTGTTAAATTGTACTTTTTGGCCAGCTCCGCATAATTACGCCCATCGCACTCGCTGTAAATCTGATAATCCCGTTCCGAAGCCCGACCAGAGATACCTTTGGGAAAATAAATGCTTTGCCCGCCCCAGTTGCGCATCATTCTGTCAGCAATTGCCTGACCGGCATTTTCGGCTGACGCGCTATCAATATTCATGCTTTCAATAAGCACCTGCGACGCATGAAACGCCAGATCGTTAATAATCTCCGGAAGCCGAACCATTTCTTTTGATTTCTGAATCATATTTTATCTCCATATCCAGCACCATGCTCCCCGTGACGGCACCAAAAAGGGAAGCGTAAAAAACGGTGCAATAACTACCTAACAATATATTCAAAATATATATAAATATTTACTATCAACGGCATTTAATTATAAATTAAAAGAATGTATATATCGTTTTCAATTTATAATATGTATTTATTTTATAGGTGAAGTAAGCCTTCACTGATGTCATCATTTTACACAATACTGTATGCATATACAGTTAATTTTTTGCATTTTTTTCTGCGTTCGATCAAAAAGATCGCTTTCCTCACGATCGCGTGAATTTTTAAACTGACTTTAAAAATCAATAAGATAATTTTAATCAAAGATTATTATGACGCAGCAATACCGCCATCGTAGCCTGCCACAGACACATACTGACTCTCCGCAGGCAGCCTCTACCCCCTGCCCCGAAAGCTTTATTTATTCGTTTATTTGTTGGCATTTGACACCATGCGCTAAACATTTTTTAAAGTTATTTATTAAAGCCCTTTTCGTTCTTCCGCTATGGGGAAAAGCGATACTTCTCTCTCAATTATCAGGAGATAGAGTATGCGAAAAATTATTGTTCCCCGACTTTCCGGCTGGCTGATTGCCTCTGTCGTACTGTTTGCGCTTATCGGCTGGACATCATCAGCGCAAATTCCGGTCGTCATCTATAAACTCAGCCTGGTTTCGTTATCAGCGGTGCTGGGTTACTGGCTCGACCGTAGTCTTTTCCCTTGGGCGCGTCCCGACTCCTTTTGCCCCTGGGAAGAATCGCTGTGCTGCGCCGCGGCGATGATTCGTCGCGCGATCATCGTTGCGGCAATTTGCCTTGCCGTCGCGCTGGGGCTGTAACGATGCGTTATCAATACGTATGCCTGGTCTGCGTTATGACTTTCTTGTCTGCCGAAGCTGCCGAACCGCCGCGCGCTTCTCTGCAATGGCGAAACGAAGTGATTCGTACCGCGCGCGAAATCTGGGGGCTTAACGCCCCCGTTGCTGATTTTGCCGGGCAACTACATCAGGAATCCGGCTGGGCGCCTGACGCCCGTTCCCCGGCGGGCGCGCAGGGGATGGCGCAATTTATGCCTGCAACGGCAAAATGGGTAAGCCAGTTGTACCCAGCGCTTCGCGAGAACAAGCCGTTTAATCCCGCCTGGGCGATACGCGCGCTGGTACAGTATGACCGCCAGTTGTGGAAAAGTGTGTCAGCAAAAAATAGCTGCCAGCGAATGGCTTTCACTCTGAGCGCCTATAACGGCGGGCAAGGCTGGGTTAACAGAGATAAAAAGCTGGCCGCCGCAAAGGGGTTAGATACGTCCATCTGGTTTGAACATGTAGAACGCGTTAACGCCGGGCGCAGCGCCGCAAACTGGCGCGAGAATCGTCACTACCCCAAAGCGATTTTATACCAACATGCTCCCCGTTATTTGCAATGGGGGCAGGCTAGCTGCATTCATTAATCAGAGGGAGTAATGAAACTCAGTATCGATTTTTGGGAAGTCATCTCCCTCTTACTTTCGTTTGTTGGATTAATGTTTGCTGCCGGTAAATTGCTGCTGGCGCAAATTGAAAAACGGCTGAATGAACGTTTTGAAGCACTGGAAGCTGCCCGGCGCGAATCAGAAGCGGGCTGGTCCAGGCTGGAGAGAGAATTTCTGGAATTTCGCGCCGATTTACCGCTGCATTATGTCCGCCGCGAGGATTATCTTCGCGGCCAGGCCGTTTTGGAAGCAAAACTGGATGCGCTATATAGCAAAATAGAACTGATTCAACGAGGGAACCATTAAACAAATCCCCGCCGTTTATACGCCGGGGATTTTTTATTCGTTTTAACTTTTTTCTCTAAAGGAGATTAAAAGATTCCTGATGCCTGATACATCAAAATACGTCTGAACGATAACGAAGAGAGAATATTATCTCTCCCGGTAAATCAAGGAAAGCGTATATGGAAACATTATCTGTTGTACATACCGTGGCGAATAGACTACGTGAATTAAACCCTGATATGGATATACATATTTCATCAACCGATGCGAAAGTATATATCCCAACAGGGCAGCAGGTAACGGTATTAATTCACTACTGCGGTTCGGTTTTTGCCGAACCAGAAAATACGGATGCCACGGTACAAAAACAACTAATCCGGATTTCCGCCACCGTTATTGTTCCGCAAATAAGTGACGCGATAAACGCGCTGGATCGTCTACGTCGCTCGTTGGGGGGCATTGAACTTCCCGACTGCGATCGTCCGCTCTGGCTGGAAAGCGAAAAATATATCGGCGACGCCGCAAACTTCTGCCGTTACGCCCTGGATATAACCGCCAGCACCCTATTTATCGCGGAACAGGAAAGCAAGGATTTACCCCTGCTTACAGTCGTTAATTATGAGGAAATTCAATGAAATATATCTATAGTGGCCCGGCAAGCGGCGTCACGCTCGCCGACGGTCAGGAAGTCTTACTGTGGCCCAATAGCGAAATCTCGCTGCCGGAAGATAACGAGTGGGTAATCACCATGATTGCCCGCCGTCACCTGGTGCCAGTGGTTACGCAAGAAGTAGAAACTAATGAAGAGGAAATTGTCCATGGCAGCTAATTACCTGCACGGTGTAGAGACCATTGAGATCGAAACCGGCCCACGTCCGGTTAAGGCGGTTAAATCTGCGGTTATTGGTCTGATCGGCACCGCGCCATGCGGCCCGGTTAACCAGCCAACGCTGTGCCTTTCTGAAAGCGACGCGGCGCAGTTTGGCCCAGGTCTGGCGAATTTCACCATCCCGCAGGCGCTGAAGGCGATCTACGATCACGGCGCAGGGACGGTCGTGGTGATTAACGTGCTGAATCCGGCGGTACACAAAAGTACCATTCCCAGTGAAACCGTGAAGGTTGATGACAACGGTCAGATTCAACTCAAGCACGGGGCCGTGCAAACGATAAACATTGGCCGCAGCACGAACGCCGGAAACGCTTATATCAAAGGCACCGATTACACCATTGATATGCTGACCGGTAAAATCACCTGTATGGGAACCAACCTGAAACCCGGCGTTCAGGCCTATGTAAATTATACTTACGCGGACCCCACCAAAGTGACTGCCGCCGATATTATTGGCGCGGTAAACACCGCGGGTGACCGTACCGGCATGAAGCTGTTACAGGACACCTGGAACCAGTTTGGTTTTTACGCAAAGATCCTGATTGCGCCGGTCTTTTGTACGCAAAACTCGGTCGCCGTTAAGCTTATCGCTCAGGCAGAAGCGCTGGGAGCCATTACCTACATTGATGCGCCCATCGGCACGACTTTCCAGCAGGTTCTGGCAGGGCGCGGCCCGCAGGGGGCGATTAACTTCAATACCAGTTCCGATCGCGCGCGTCTGTGCTATCCGCACGTTAAAGTGTACGACAGCGCGACGAACAGCGAAGTCCTGGAGCCGCTCTCCTCCCGCGCCGCTGGCCTGCGTGCCAAAGTGGATCTGGAAAAAGGCTTCTGGTGGAGCAACTCCAATCAGGAAATTCAGGGCATTACCGGCGTAGAGCGCTCGCTGTCAGCGATGATCGACGATCCGCAAAGCGAAGTGAATCAACTGAACGAAAACGGCATCACCACCGTCTTCAACAGCTATGGCTCCGGTTTGCGCCTGTGGGGCAACCGTACCGCTGCCTGGCCGACGGTTACTCATATGCGTAACTTTGAGAACGTGCGTCGTACCGGCGATGTAATCAACGAATCCATCCGCTATTTTAGCCAGCAATACATGGATATGCCGATAAACCAGGCGCTGATCGACGCGCTAACCGAATCGGTGAACACCTGGGGCCGCAAGCTGATTGCCGACGGCGCGTTGTTGGGCTTTGAATGCTGGTACGACCCGGCGCGTAACGAACAGACTGAACTGGCAGCCGGGCATCTGTTGCTGAGCTACAAATTCACCCCGCCGCCGCCGCTGGAACGTCTGACGTTTGAAACCGAAATTACCTCTGAATATTTAGTTTCTCTGGAGAGCAATCGCTAATGGCTGGAAAAATTCAAATTAACCGTATTACCAACGCCAATATTTATCTTGATGGTAATAATCTTTTAGGTCGCGCGAGTGAAATTAAACTGCCTGATATCAGCATGATTATGCAGGAGCATAAAGCGCTGGGGATGGTCGGTAAAATTGAGCTGCCTGCCGGTTTTGACAAACTGGAAGGTGAAATTAAATGGAACTCGTTTTACCACGACGTCATGCGTAAAACGGCAAACCCGTGGCAGGCGGTGGCATTGCAGTGCCGCTCCAGCATCGATTGTTATAACTCGCAGGGTAAAGCGGATCAGTTAGCGCTGGTGACGCATATGACCGTAATGTTTAAAAAGAACCCGCTGGGAACGTTTAAACAGAATGAAAACCCGGAATTTAGCAGCGCCTTCGGCTGCACTTATATTAAACAGGTGGTTGACGGTGAAACGCTTCTTGAACTGGATTATCTGGCGAATATTTTCCGCGTAAATGGCGCGGATCAATTAAATGCCTACCGCAATAATATTGGCGGTTAATTACTTCGGGGCTACGGCCCCGAATTTAACACGACGAATAAGGACTACACCATGAACGAAAAATATACCCTGCAATTCCCGTTTACCTCCGCCACCGGGGAACGTATCGACGTTCTGCAATTACGTCGCCTGAAGGTAAAAGATATGCGCGCCGCGCGCCGCGCCAGCGATAAACCGGAAGAGTGGGATGAGCCGCTGATGGCGGCTATGACCGGGCTGGTAACCGAAGATCTGGCGGAAATGGATCTGCTGGACTATCAGGCATTGCAGAAACGATTTCAGGCCATGCTTAGCATGGCTACAGAACCCACAGCAACTGTGGCAGGCAATGGCGCTGCTGGCGAGGTGGTTTCGCTTTCCGCCCAGTGAAATTGACGCGCTGTCGGTTGACGATTTTACCTGCTGGCTGGACGAAGCCAGCGCGCAAATTAAACACGAATACGACTCGCAGGCTTAATGCCTGTGGGTTTCCAGACCCAAGCCCGGTTCACTCCTTCCCTGTCCTTTTTCCGGCAAGCAGCCTGTTACCGGGCAACTTATACGAGACACTATTTTGGCCAACGACATTATTACTCAGCTTCAGGCGCGTAATGAGACGTTGACGCAGGCAATAGCCCGTTACGGCTCACTCAACGCCAGCACGCTGCACACGCTCAGCTTTGAGCAAACAAAAATCACCCGGCTTACGCAACAGCTCGCTAACTCCGCCCTTCGCCGGGAAGAGAACGATAAACAGCGCGCCGGGTTGCTGGAAAAAACACAAACGTTCGCCGGACAGCTCGGCAAGCTCCTGAACGTTGAGACTCCCGACTGGAAGCTGCCTTACGAATTTCAGGGCAACATGGTCGATATGGCGGCGAAAGGCGGCATGGATAACACCGCGCGGGACGCCCTGAGCCTGAATATCCGCGACTGGAGCCTTGATTTCAATCAGGATCAAAAAGATCTGCAAAGCGCCGCCGCCACGATGATCGAAGGCGGCGTCAGCGCATTGCAGGATCTTAGCCGCTACATGCCCGATATCGCCAAAGCCGCAACCGCCTCCCGTGACAGCGCGCAAAGCTGGGCGCAGGCGGCTCTGGCCACTCGCAACAAACTGAACATCGCCCCTGACGACTTCCGTTTTGCGCAAAATATGCTGTACAGCGTGGCAAAAAGCGGCGGCGGCTCCGTTGCAGAACAAACCCAGTGGATTAACGCCTTTGCCGGAAAAACCGGCGCTCAGGGGAGGGAAGGCATTGCGGAACTGACCGCAACGATGCAAATCGCCATGAAAAACGCTCCTGACGCAGGCGCGGCGGCAGCGAATTTCGACCATTTCCTGAAATCCGCCTTCTCGAAAGAGGCGGACAGTTGGTTTGCCCGCCAGGGCGTGGATCTTCAGGGATCGCTGCTGGAACATCAGCAAAACGGGATCGGCGTGACGGAAGCGATGACCCACATCGTGCAGATGCAACTGGAGAAAATGAACCCGCAGATCCTCGACACCTTCAGGCAAACCATGAAGATTGAGGATCTTTCCGCGCGCGGCGACGCGCTACAGGCCATGACGGAGAAATTTAACCTCGGCGCGATGTTCGGCGATGCGCAAACGCGGGATTTTCTCGCCCCGATGCTGGCGAATATGGACGAATATCGCCAGCTAAAAGCCTCCGCAATGCAGGCGGCGGGGCAACATTTTATCGATGATGACTTCGCCGCGAAAATGACATCGCCCGGAGAACAGACCAAAGCGTTACAACTTTCACTTAACGATCTGTGGCTGACCGTCGGCCTGGAACTGATGCCCGCCATTGGCGAACTGGCGCAAAGCATCACGCCGCTGGTGCGGCAGTTCAGCGCCTGGCTGCGGGAAAATCCGGCGCTGGTGCAAGGGGTCGCTAAAGTCGTTAGCGTTATCTGGCTGTTCAACGGGGCGCTGAATATTCTCAGGCTGGGAGCAAACCTCATTGCGTCACCGTTTATTCGCCTGATCGATATCTTCCTGAAGGTCAAAGCCGGTCTGGCGCTGGGCGGCGGCAGTCGAGCGCTGTCGGTTCTGAAATCGTTTGGCAACGGTGCGAAAAGCCTGACGATGCTGCTGGGAAACGGCCTGATAAAAGGGCTACGGCTGGTCGGCCAGACGTTTATCTGGCTGGGTCGGGCGCTGCTGATGAACCCTGTCGGCCTGACTATCACCGCTATCGCAGGCGCCGCCTATTTACTTTATCGCTACTGGGAACCGATTTCTGGTTTCTTTGCCGGAGTCTGGGAACGCATCAAAACCGCCTTTGACGGAGGCATTGCCGGCGTCACGCGTTTGATTCTCGACTGGTCGCCGCTGGGGCTGTTTTACCGCGCCTTCGCCAGCGTACTGGACTGGTTTGGCATTGAACTCCCCGCCAGCTTCAGCGAATTTGGCGGCAATATTCTCGATAGCCTGATCAACGGCATTCTGAATGCGCTTCCTTTCCTGAACGGGGCGATTGAGAAGATAAAAGCGCTGATCCCCGACTGGGCGAAAAGCGCGCTGGGCATCAGCGCTGAAATGCCGTCTGTCGCCGCCGCCGTCCCCGGTATTGCCGGAACAATGGTCGCGCAACAGGCCAGCGAGCCGCTGGTATCGGGAGCGAAAGCGGTGACAACCTCGGCCAAAACGATGGCCTCGCCGCAGCCTGTGAAGACGAAAAGCGCCGCCACGCCGCCGACGCCAGCCGCGCTTCCCGGCAAAGCCGGCGGGAAACCTTATACGCTGCCCTCCCGCGCGCAAAGCAACGTGCAGGTACACTTTTCCCCGCAGGTTACCGTGCAGGGAAGCGGCGCGAATGCCGCCAAAGATATCAACAACGTGCTGTCGCTGAGCAAACGCGAGCTGGAGAGAATGATTAACGATGTCATGGCGCAACAACGGCGCCGGGAGTACGCATAATGTATGCCGTATTAGGCGAAATAGAATTTGACGTCGTCGCTTACTGGGACGAATTTGAAAGCACGATGGGCGTGGATTATACCTGCCATGCCCGTATTGAAGGGAAACCGGGCGTACAATTTATCGGCGATAAGCTGGACAAAATCACCCTGAAATTCAACTTTCATAGTCAGTATTGCCAGCCGACCACCGAGCTGAACCGTCTGCGGGAAGCCATGACCGCGCACCAGGCGATGGCGCTGGTGTTCGGCAACGGCGATTATCGCGGCTGGTTCGTGATTACCGATCTGACCGCTACCCACCAACACACCGATCCTTACGGTAACGTTATTGCCCAAGGCGGCAGTCTGTCGCTACAGGAGTACACCGGCGATCCGAAGAGCCCGTTGCTGCCTCCGGCCATCACCACCCAGGAACCGAACATTGACGAGATGTTGGATGAGCTTCCCGACGTTAGCGATTCCTGGTTCGATGAACTGCTGAGCGCCGTTGAAGAGGGTATGCGTGAAGCCAAAGAGATGATGGATGAGGTGGCCGACGCCATTGATGACATCAAAAAAACGATCGCCCAGGCGAAAGAGCTGGTGAAGGAAGCCAAAGCGCTGAAAGAAAAATGTGGCGATATCGTCGATTCGCTGAAAAAAACCATGAGTTCGATAGACGCGCTGTTCCAGCAGCCGCTGGATTTGCAAACGCTGGCCGGGCTGCCGAAAGCGCTGGCGGCAAAAATGCAGGAACTGATCGACAGCCTGCCGGGGATCCGCGAATGCGCGGGCGATGCCGGCACGCTTATCGAACACGCCGAATCGCTGTTTGACGCCATCACCAGCAGCGTCGCGGAAGCGACTTACGACAGCGCCGCGACGCTGGTCAATCAGGCGCGCGGCACGCTGCAAACAAGCGCTCCTGACGTGAGCCAGCTTGCCGCCGCCGATATTACGAGGAGTCTGTAATGCGCTACCTTGAACATGTCACCACCGACGGCGAACGCTGGGATAATCTCGCCTGGCGCTATTACGGCGATGCGCTGGCCTACGAACGCATCATCGCGGCCAATCCGCACGTCGCTATTATGCCAGTTTTGCCGTCAGGCGTGCGGCTGATCATCCCGGTTATCAGCGTCACGCAAACGACCCCGGAGCTACCGCCATGGCTGAGATAACGGTATCCGGCGGGGTGTTCGCCACCCTGACGCCCATTTTTACCCTTTGGTACGGACATAAAGAGATCACTTACGACATCGCGCCTTATGTCACCAGCATCAGTTACAGCGACAGCATTAAAAACGAGTCGGATGTTATTGCCATTGCGCTGGAAGATAGCGCCGGGCGCTGGGTAAACGAATGGTATCCGGGAAAAGGCGACACGCTGGCGCTGCGCCTGGGCTACCAGGGCGAAGATCTGCTCGATTGCGGAACCTATATCATTGATAAAATTGATATCAGCGCGCCGCCTTCGACGGTCAATATCGACGGTATCGCCACCTCGGTCAGCAAAGCGCTACGCACCAAAAACAGCCAGGGCTTTGAGGAGACGACGCTTTCCGCCATCGCCAGTCGCATCGCGCAAAAACACGGTTTAACGCTGGCGGGCAAGATTGCGCCGCTGACGATTGATCGGGTCACGCAATATGCCGAAACCGATGTGGCGTTTCTCAAACGGCTGGCGAGTGAATATGGCTATACCGTGAAAGTGACGGCGACGGAGCTGATCTTTTCGCATCTGCCGACGCTACGCTGCCTGGCACCGGTGAAGACGCTCAGGCGGACGGATATTTCGCACTACACGTTCAAAGATACCATCAACCGGATCTACAAAAACGCCACCGTGCAACATCAAAATAGCAAGCAAAAAGAACTGGTTATCTACACCCATGACAGCCAGGAAAAAGCCCCGACGCGCGGTGCGGCGACCAGCGCCGATACCCTGAAGATTAACAGTCGCGCTCCGGATACCGGCGCGGCGCAGGCTAAAGCCAATGCCGCGCTGGACAGTCACAACGAATACCAGCAAACCGGCACGCTCAGCATGATGGGCTGCCCGCAGTTGACGGCGGGCAACAAGATAGAACTGAGCGATTTTGGCGTACTTTCCGGGCAGTGGCTGATTGATAAATCCATGCACAAACTCACGCGCAGCGGCGGCTACACTACCGAAATCGACATTTCACGCGGACCGGCAACCAGTCAGTAAGGAGACAATATGAAAGGCGTTACCCGCCAGACGGGCATTATCAGTGATATTGATGAGGCGGTCGTGCGCGTCAGAGTCACTCTGCCGGAGTGCGATAACCTGCGCAGTAACTGGCTTGCGGTGCTGCAACGCAACACGCAGGACAACAAAGATTACTGGTTGCCGGATATTGGCGAACAGGTGGAGGTTTTGCTCGACGACAACGGCGAGGATGGGGTGGTGCTGGGCGCGGTCTACTCCAGCGTGGATACCGCGCCGCTGGCCTCGCGCGACAAACGCTACGTGCAGTTTTCCGACGGCGCGGCCTTTGAATATGACCGTGCGTTACACCAGCTCACCGTCAACGGCGGCATAGAAAAAATCGTCATTGAAGTGAAGGAACGTACGCAGCTTACTTCACCGCAAGTAGAGGTCAGGGCGCAGCACGTCACGGTGATATCAGAAACCGTAGACGTGGCGGCCACCTCCGTGGGCGTCAAGGCGGTAGATGTCAACGTGGAAGCGCCCCATACGGGCATTAAAGCGCTGAATGTCACCGTCGATGCGCCGCTCAGCACCTTTACCGGCGACGTTACCGTGATGAAAAAACTCACCTGGCTTGGCGGTATGGCAGGCAGCGGCGGCGTCGGAAACAGCGCGGTGATTACCGGCAACGTGAATGTCCTCGGCAACGTTAACGCCAGCGGTTCAGTGATGGACAGCGGCGGCAACTCCAACCACCACTCTCACTAACCTGCAAATTGCTGCTGGATGGTGGCTTCGCCTTATCCAGCCTGCAAAAGGTGCATAAACACCGGCCCGGTAAGCGCAAAAGCGCCACCGGGCAAATTGCTGGAGGATATTTATTTTCAGCGCAACGTGATTAGTCCCTTTTCGCGCGCTATTTCCGATGAAAATGTAATCACTTTGCGCTGCAAATATTGCATATATGTATATTGGAAAACTAACGCTATTTTTTACTTTAACTTCGCCCTGTTTACATAAAATCTGCTGTTCAGGAATGATCCTCTCAGTTTTGTCTGGTAGACTTCGCTGAATTACAACTTCTTGATTGCTATAATGATAAAATTATTTATAAAGTACGTTTCGATAGGCGTACTTAATACTGCTTTGCACTGGGCTATCTTTGCCCTTTGCGTCTATGGATTTCAAACAAGTCAGGCTTTGGCAAACGTAACGGGCTTTGCTGTCGCTGTCAGTTTTAGTTTTTTCGCTAACGCCCGGTTTACCTTTGGAGCCAGCGTATCAACCGGACGTTATTTGCTGTACGTCGGTTTTATGGGCGTGCTGAGCGCCGTCGTGGGATGGACAGGCGACAAGTGTGCTATGCCTCCCATTTTTACGCTCATTGTATTTTCCGCAATTAGCCTTATTTGCGGATTTTTATATTCCAGATTCATTGTTTTCAGGAATGAGAAATGAAAATTTCATTAGTGGTTCCCGTCTTTAATGAAGAGGACGCGATCCCTATTTTCTATAAAACGGTCAGAGAATACAGTTCACTTAAACCTTATGACGTTGAGATTATCTTCGTTAATGATGGGAGTCACGATGCGACTGAATCAATCATCAGCGCATTAGCTGTTGCCGATCCTCTTGTTGTTCCGATCTCATTTACCCGCAATTTTGGTAAAGAACCTGCACTTTTTGCCGGATTAGATCACGCGACCGGAGATGTGGTGATCCCTATCGATGTTGATTTACAAGATCCCATCGAAGTAATCCCACATTTGATCAATAAATGGCAGGCTGGTGCAGAAATGGTGCTGGCTAAGCGTATCGATCGTTCAACGGATGGCCACCTGAAGCGTAAAAGCGCTGAGTGGTTCTACAGGCTGCATAACAAAATCAGTACGCCAAAGATTGAAGAGAATGTCGGTGATTTTCGATTGATGTCGCGCGAGATTGTAGAAAATATCAAGCTATTACCAGAACGTAACCTTTTCATGAAAGGTATACTTTCATGGGTTGGAGGTCAAACAGATGTTGTCGAATATGCCCGTGCTGAACGTGTCGCAGGTAGCTCAAAATTTAATGGCTGGAAACTCTGGAACCTGGCGCTGGAGGGGATTACAAGTTTTTCTACTTTCCCTTTGCGTATCTGGACGTATATAGGAGTGAGCGTTTCTGCCCTCTCCCTGATATATGCCATGTGGATGATCATTGATAAATTGATGTGGGGAAACCCTGTTCCTGGTTATCCTTCGCTTATGACCGCGATTCTCTTCTTAGGCGGCATCCAGCTTATCGGCATAGGCATCATGGGTGAATATATCGGACGCGTTTACACGGAGGTAAAGCAAAGGCCTCGCTATATCGTGAAAAACAAAAAAACAATGATGGAATAATGATTACTATGCTCAAGATATTACCGAAAACGGCGATGATACTACTGGCTTTTTTGGCCATTTTTCTTATTGAATGGTATACCCCCATTCACTCTGATGATTACCGCTATTACCTTTTAGGAATTTCGCCGGAATCACATTTTCATCATTATATGACATGGAGTGGCAGGATTATAGCTGATTACACCAGCGCACTCATCCTGTATACACGTTCTCAACTCGTGTATTCCATCAGCGCTGCCGTTTCGACACTGGTATTTTGTTATTTCATTGTGAAGACACCCTCAGGTACATTACGCTGGAATAAATCCGACTACTTATTATTCCCACTAATATTCTTCACTTACTGGATTTCGAACCCGAATTTGGGTCAAACCACTTTCTGGATCGTTGGTGCTGCGAATTATTTGTGGACGAATCTGTTCGTTGTTGCATGGCTGTTCTTCTTTTACACCATAACAATAAAAAACAGTAAAGCGATCAGCCCGTGGGTTGCATTACTAAGTTTTATGGCAGGCTGTTCCAATGAAAGCGTCTCACCTTTCGTCTCGCTTATTTCTGTTCTGGCCATTGCATACGAGTTATGGCAAAACAAATCTGTTTCGCGCAATAAGATAGTTTATAGTCTCTGTGCAATCGCAGGTTCATGCGTATTGATACTTTCTCCGGGCAATTTCATCCGCGCCAGCGGCAAAGAATTCTGGTATGGAAGGCCGATTTTTGAACGTATTTTCATTCACTTAACAGAACGCGTTCATAACCATCTGGCGCTGATCTGGATAGCTTATGTTGTTTTGTTATTGCTGGTCTTACTGGTCATATTCAATAAGCAGATTCGCGCCAAAATTGATAAAACGTCCCTTATCTGCGCTGCGTTAGTCGTATGTATAGGTATTAGCACTTCCTTAATTATGTTCGCGTCGCCATCCTACCCCGATCGGGTTATGAACGGTACGTTTATGTTTTTCCTTTTAGCTATCTCCTTCATCGCTTACGCCCTGTTGAAAAGCGGCGTTAAGGCTGGAGTCGTCGGCGTAACTGCCGTGACTGTTCTCTGTGGTATCGTATTCCTTTGGTCCTATTCATTGATGCTTAACGGTTATAAAAAAACGGCCGGACAGGAAATCGTAAGACAAAAAATCATTACTAAAGAAATAGCGGCAGGTAAACAGAAGTTTATCATCCCTGACTATTATTTCGTCAAGTTGCAAAATAGCGGTGGTCATTTTGGTTTATTCCATGATCCTGCTGTTTACGGCGAGTATTATCATGTACAAGCTATTTTCAAAAAGAAAGTCAATTTTGATTATTCTGTAATCGCTAATGGAGCGAAGCACAGCCTTTCCAATGAAACGACGGCTTATAGCAACACCCGCGGGGATTTCGCTATTATCAGCCGGGAGCAGCTAACGGGTTCGATCACACTCTCGGTTAATGGACGGCAGAAAACGACTCCAGTTGAAAAAATGAAGCACGCAGAAATCAATGATGAATTCTGGTACTACGCTTCTGTAGACAAAGGTGAAATTACAGCAATTTCATTTTAACTTTACGTAAAACGCGATCTTCGCCATTTAACAAAATGTGTATCAACACAGGCCCGGTAAGCGCAGAAGCGCCGCCGGGCAAAACACATTCTGACCCCGCCATCAATTATTTCCTTAAAGCGCTTTAATATCTCTCCCCCCGCCGGAAGGCGAAAATAGCCTCATGAACACGAAAACACGACCCTCGACCCTGCACTGGCAACCTGCCTTGCAACGTCCTGAAGAATACGTCTGCGGGCTGGATGATATTCATCAGGCAATACACATCATTCTGCGCACGCCGCGCGGCAGCGATCCCCACAGGCCGCTTTTTGGCAGCAATCTGTGGCGCTATATCGATTACCCGATCGAGCGGGCCATTCCGCACGTTGTTCGCGAATCGGTGGAAGCGATTCGCATGTGGGAACCCCGCTGCCGGTTGCTGAAGGTGACGCCGACGATTGACGGCGAACACCTGACGTTACGCGTGCAATGGCGCGCCGCAGACGGCGTAATCAACTCAACGGAGGTGTTATGGCGATAGCCGAACCCGACTTTATTGACCGCGATCCCGCGCAAATCACCAGCGAGATGATTGCGCAATATGAAGAAGCCAGCGGTAAAAAACTCTACCCGGCACAGGCTGAGCGGCTGCTCATTGACCTGTTTGCTTATCGTGAAAACCTTGTCCGCATCGCCATCCAGGAGGCGGCGAAGCAAAACCTGGTCGCGTATTCCCGTGCGCCCATGCTGGATTATTTAGGCGAGCTGGTTGGCGTTCATCGTCTACCCGCTCAGGCGGCGAAAACCACGCTACAGTTTTCTGTTACTCAAGCGGCTAAAAGTAACCTGGTGATTCCACAAGGGACTCGCGCCAGCGCGTCGGATAGCGTGATGTTCGCCACCGACGAAGATGTTGTGTTGCCTGCGGGCAGCCTGAGCGTTGCGGTAACTGCAACCTGTGTAGCGACCGGTGAATCCGGCAATAACTGGCAACCTGCGCAAATCAGCGCGCTGGTGGATCGGGTAGGCAATTACGATCTCAGCGTCACCAATCTGACGGCCTCAAGTGGCGGCTGCGGCGAAGAGAACGACGACGCGCTACGTAAACGCGTCCAGCTAGCGCCGGAAAGTTTCAGCAACGCGGGCAGCTATGGCGCCTATCGCTTCCATACGCTCTCGGTCAGCCAGTCGATTATCGACGTGGCGGTGCTGGGGCCGGATGAAGGGCTGGCGGAAGGCTGCGTGGAACTCTATCCGCTGACCCTGAACGGACTGCCGGGGCCGGAGCTTCTTGCCCAGATCGAACGGGAGGTGAGCAAAGAGAAAAAGCGCCCGCTAACCGATAAGGTGAGCGCTAAATGTTCTCCGCGCGTACCTTATCAGATCCGCGCCCGGTTGACGCTGTTTACCACCGCCGATCAGGAGACGACGCTTGCCGCCGCGCGTGAAGCGATTAATACATGGACGCGCTCGCGCCAGACCCGGCTGGGCCAGGACATTGTGCCAAACCAGATAATTAAAGTGCTGCAGGTTGATGGCGTTTACGACGTGGCGCTGGATATGCCCGCGAAAAAGGTATTGCAGGCACACGAATGGGCGGAATGCACGGCCATTGACGTGACGATTGCCGGGGTCAGCGATGGATAAACTGCTTCTGCCGCCGCCGCTGGCCAGCGACGAACGTTTTTCGATTCTGGCGAATATTGCCGCCGAACGCTTTGCGCAAATCGACCTGACGGCGTTGCTGGTCTATCTGGTGGATATCGTTGATGCCTCGGCACTGCCCTCGTTGGCCGGACAGTTTCATGTTCAGGGGCTGGAGGGCTGGCTATTTGCCGCCAATGAACAGGAGAAACGAGAGTTAATTAAACAGGCGATTGAACTGCATAAATATAAAGGAACTCCCTGGGCCGTTCGCCGCGTTCTGGAAATATTATCCTTACCCGGCACGATTTCCGAATGGTTTGAGTATGGCGGTAAGGCTTATTTTTTTAAGGTTGAAATTGAGCTAATTAACCAGGGCATGGATGAAAATCTGTTTAATAACCTGGTCGATCTTATTCATGAGTATAAGAACGTGCGCTCAAAGCTGGAAGCGTTAATTGTCTGGATAATTAACCAAAGCGCTATTCCTGTTATCGGCAGCGCGCTTTACGGTGGAGAAATAACGACCGTCTTACCCTTCCAGGTTCTGGAAGTTCAACAAACTAAACCGTTCTATTTCGGTACAGGGCAATGGAGCCTTGAAATTACATCTATTTACCCGGAGTAATTATGGATAATGAGTTTTATACCCTCCTGACCGACAGGGGAATGGCGAAAATCGCCAGCGCCCTTGCGGACAAAAAACAGCTACATCTACAAAAGATGGCGGTTGGCGACGGCGGCGGGCAATATTATGAGCCGACCGCCAGCCAGGCCAAATTACGCCACGAAGTCTGGCGCGGTGAGATGAATACGCTGACCGTTGCGCCGAATAATCCCAACTGGCTGATTGCCGAACTGGTGCTGCCGGAGGACGTTGGCGGCTGGTATGTGCGTGAAGTGGGCGTGTTCGACGACGAGGGCGAGCTAATCGCCATCGGCAAGTTCCCGGAATCCTACAAACCGCTGTTGCCCGGCGGCTGCGGCAAGCAGGTCTGTATCCGCCTGATTATGGAGGTCTCCAACACCACGGCGGTGACGCTGACGGTCGATCCGAGCATTGTGCTGGCGACGCGCGACTATGTGGATGTCCGGCTGGACGAGCATGAACATTCGACAAATCACCCGGATGCGACATTAACGCAGAAAGGGTTTACACAGCTCAGTAACGCCACCGACAGCGATGACGAAACCAAAGCCGCTACGCCGAAGGCGGTAAAAGCGGCGATGGCGGAAGCGCGTAATCACACGCATACCTGGAACCAGATCACTGGCGTTCCGGACGGCACGCTGACGCAAAAGGGGATTGTTCAGCTTAACAGTGCGACGGACAGCACCAGCACAACGGAAGCGGCAACGCCGAGCGCGGTCAAGGCGGCGATGGATAAGGCGAATGCGGCAGCTCCGGCGAACCATACTCACGTCTGGAACCAGATTATCGGCGTCCCGGACGGCACGCTGGCGCAAAAAGGGATCGTGAAACTTAATAACGCCACCGATAGCACCAGCACCACCGAAGCGGCAACGCCCAGTGCGGTAAAGGCGGCGATGGATAAGGCAAACGCGGCGGCCCCGGCCAGCCATATACACGCCTGGGGGCAGATCACCGGCGTCCCGGACGGTACGCTGACGCAAAAAGGGATTGTGAAGCTTAATAGCGCCACCGATAGCACCAGCACCACCGAAGCGGCAACGCCTAGTGCGGTCAAGGCGGCGTATGACAAGGCGAGCGCAGCGGCTCCGGCTAATCATTCCCATTATCAGTTTTTTACGGCTAACGGTACGTTTACGGTACCTGATGGGGTGACTCAGGTCTTTGTGGAAATGTTAGGAGGAGGAGGAGGAGGTGGTGGTGGTGCAGTCACCGATGGAGGATTCGCGGGTGCTAGTGGTGGTTCGGGAGGAACCTGTGGAAGCACAAATATTTCCATTGTTCCTGTAACTCCGGGAGGAAAATACGCGGTTATAGTTGGCGCAGGAGGGGTTGGCGGAGTCGCAGCCAGTCAGTCGTCTACGGCACCATCAGGAATTCACACCTTGGTAACTAGCACGCCAGGATCCCCCGGTATTGATGGCGGGGATTCAATTTTTGTTAATGTTACCGCCAAAGGTGGTTCAGGAGGAGCCGGCGGCGTTATCTCAACTGTATCAGTAATAAACCCAGCCCCATCTGGTAATGGCGCAGCAGGGGAAAACTCATCGTACGGTACGGGAGGGAGCGGTGGCAGTAATACTGACGGGGGCAATGCTGGTGGTTATGGTGCCGGGGGCGGCGGAGGCGCCAGAGGCAAAACCACTGGCAGTGATAATACCTATAGTGGGTCTGGCTTTCCTGGAGGGAAAGGCTCAAACGGTTTTGTAAAAATTTCATGGTGAATATATGACTCAATATGCATATTACCATCCGGCAACCTTTGAGGTTATAGACTGGATTGATACTTCTTCATTAAACGTAGTGTTACCTGACTCAGTAATTTCTATAGATGATGAGCAGTGGCGACTAAGAGATAAAAATTGTTGGGTGTGCCTTAACCCTCTTGAATTTATTACTACACCGCCACCCGGAAGATTTTACCGATTGCAGGGAAACGAGTGGGTATATGACGAAGCGTTATTTGTCTCAGCACTTGAAAGTGTAAAAGCACAAGTTATACAGGCAATCAAAGCTCACCGCGACACCGTTACCGCCGATTATATCGTTATCGACGGCAACCATTTCCACAGCGATGCTAACAGCCGTATTCAGCAAATGTCACTCACCAGAATGGGTCAGACAAAGCAGATTCCGGCAGGGTTAATGTGGCAGACCAAAAATAACGGTTTGATTGAACTGACCAACGACATCGCCGCGCAGTTTGAAACCGTCACTATGGATCATGATATGCGCCTGTTTGCCAACGCGCAGCGGCATATTGCGGCGGTAGAGGCGCTGGAGGATATCGAGGCTGTGCTCGACTACGACTACTCATCAGGCTGGCAGCCATGAGTCAAACCACCGTCTGGCTCGCTTGCTATAAGGGGCGATCGGAGTATCGCGGCATCGCCAGGCTGGCCGACTGGCTCACGCGCAAAGTCACGCGCGGTATCTACTCTCACTGTGAACTGGCGGTAGAACACGGCGGTAATGAATACCTCTGCTACTCCGCGTCGTTTCGCGATCGCGGCGTGCGGGGAAAGATAATACCGTTACCGGACGATAAGTGGGATAAGCTACCGTTAAAGGCCACGTTGCCGGAAGTGGAGGCCTTTTTCCGCAAACATAACGGCAAACGCTATGACTGGCAGGGCGCGCTCGGTATCGCGCTGTATAACCGGGAGCGCAAAGATAAACTGTTTTGCAGCGAGTTTTGCGCTGAATTTCTCGGACTAAACGATAGCTGGCGCTACTCCCCCAGCCACCTTTATGCCTTAGTCAGTAGCTGGCAATACGATTGTTGAATCTCTCGCCGGGTATAAAGCCCGGCGGTGTTGAATTAAGTAATACCCGTTAGTATTTATTTGTTAGCATCAAATGTTCAGTTTGCATAGCAAATGAAGTATTATAAAAAACCATCTTATAGTATTTTTACCAATTGATACGTGAACCTCCCACGATAATAACATTTATTTAACAAGCTAGCTTTCTTCGTTGGAGGAAGAAAAAATCAAACTCTTACATTGCTTATTATTTTCCATATCTAAAAAAGGAAGTGGATTACGGAAATACTGGCGGCATGAGATCATTCGCAGGAATGAATTTTTATTATATCGATTACTTATGCAGGCCAATAACAATCGCCGTCGTAATTTTTTATTTTGGTGGCGTCTGGCAAATGAGATGTATATCTATGGTTCAAAAAAACAGAAAAAAACTGGATTATGGATTAATCGCAAGCTAAATTCCAAATTTGGAATTGATATAGAGCTGGGAGCAGTAAAAAGGGGAAATAAGATCACTCCCATCCCAACTCTTATTTTATATCTCCCCATGGAAATATAAAAGACAAAACAATCATTAAAACATTTATCAACTTACATTACATATATTAATAACATTATAAACAAATTATTTACATTCACATCTTGAATGTAATTAAACTTCAATAACCATATGAACACTAATTTTGTTGCAATATAAAGCACATTAAATATAGTGGAACATGGCTAAAAACACCTAATATTCACCGGGGAATATAATGATTATTGTTTCTGTGCTCAGACAAAGCAAAGACTTCACCACAAAACATGCTCAATGGTTACATAAGCAGCTCAAAGGTTATGATTCTGTTTGTTTAACAGATGCGCTAAAGATAAAAGGGGTAAATACAGCGCCTCTTTTGTATGATTGGCCAGGATGGTGGGCAAAACTAGAACTTTTCAATCCACTGCATCCTGTTCTTGGTAATGAGGATATTCTCTATATTGATATAGATAGCGTTATTGTGGGAGATATTACTCCTCTGACAACTATGAAAAAAATAACATTACTTAATGACTTTTCTCAGCATGGTGCTTCAGTTGCGCCAGCAACAGGTATTATGTTTATTCCTGCACCCGCAAAAAAAAATGTGTGGGATGAATTTATGAAAAATCCTGAAAAGGAAATCAATGCCATAAGAACCCCGCCCTATCATGGCGATCAAGGATTTATCGGCAGAATATGTCAAGATGCTGAAAGATGGCAAAACATCTTACCCGGAAGAATTATTAGTTACAAAGCTAATATAGCAACACCAAAAATGATTGGTTTTAACCCTGAACTATACGATGGGACAGGTAATGGAAAATTACCTGACGGAGCAAGCATAGTCTGTTTTCATGGTTCCCCTCGCCCCTGGAACACAGCATTGCCCTGGGTGCCTTATTTTAGTTTAAAAAACACAATCCAAAGCAAAGTGAAACAATATAAGTTATCACTGCGTTAAAGCTTCCTTCTCTTCAATGCCGGCGCTTTTCTTTACGCCACCAGAACCTCTATATATTTCTAATACGGTAGCGTAAGCGCCATCGGGCGATACGTTGCCGGATGGCGACGCAGGCGCGTCATCCAGCCTGCCACGTGCCCACACTGGATCATGAGCGTAATTTGTTTGAATAATCTTCCTTCACGCGATAAACAATAACTATGGTCTGGCTCGATCCTGACCCGTTGATAACAAACACAACATACTTGCAAGGAAAACAACATGCTCGCCGTCATTACCCGGCTGTTCCCGTTATGGGCGCTGCTGCTCTCTCTCACTGCGTATTACACACCATCCACCTTTACTCCTGTTGGGCCGTGGGTCGCGACACTACTGATGTTGATTATGTTCGGTATGGGGGTCCATCTTAACGTTGACGACTTTAAACGCGTGCTCTCCCGACCAGCCCCTGTCGCCGCAGGGATATTCCTGCACTATCTGGTAATGCCGCTCGCGGCATGGCTGCTGGCGTTGCTGTTTAAGATGCCGCCAGATCTGTCCGCCGGGATGGTACTGGTCGGTAGCGTAGCCAGCGGCACGGCCTCTAACGTAATGATCTATCTGGCGAAGGGAGACGTCGCGCTCTCAGTCACCATTTCATCGGTCTCCACGCTGGTCGGCGTGGTCGCCACACCACTACTCACGCGCCTGTACGTCGATGCCCATATTCAAGTCGACGTGATGGGTATGCTGCTGAGCATTCTACAGATTGTGGTCATTCCAATCACGCTGGGGTTGGTGATTCACCATCTGTTTCCGCGCGTAGTGAAAGTGGTAAAACCTTATCTGCCAGCATTCTCGATGGTGTGCATTTTGGCAATCATCAGCGCGGTGGTCGCGGGTTCAGCTTCACATATCGCCTCCGTCGGCTTTATGGTGATCATCGCGGTGATCCTGCATAACACCCTTGGCCTGCTTGGCGGCTACTGGGGTGGACGTCTGTTCGGTTTTGATGAGTCAACCTGTCGAACGCTGGCGATCGAAGTCGGGATGCAGAACTCTGGTCTTGCTGCTGCATTGGGTAAAATCTACTTTGGCCCGCTCGCAGCGCTGCCTGGCGCGCTGTTCTCAGTGTGGCACAACCTTTCAGGGTCACTACTGGCTGGTTACTGGTCCGGGAAACCGATTGTTGAAAAATCGGGCGAAACGGCAAAGGTAAATTAAAATATTGCCGGGTGGCGCAAGCTTACCCGGCTTACACGCTATCCGCCCGTTGCGTATTGCCGTAGACTAAATGCATCGGCTAACTGAGGGCACCCGTATGGCACTCCCCCGCATTACCCAAAAAGAGATGACCGAGCGCGAACAGCGCGAACTGAAAACGTTGCTGGACCGCGCCCGTATTACGCACGGACGTCCGCTGACCAATTCTGAGACCAACAGCGTAAAAAAAGAGTACATCGATAAGCTGATGGCGCTGCGTGAGGCTGAAGCGAAAAAAGCCCGCCAGTTGAAGAAAAAGCAGGCGTATAAACCCGATACGGAAGCGTCATTCTCCTGGTCGGCGAATACGCCGACGCGCGGCAGACGTTAACGTCCTTTCTTCTTTCGTCCCGGCGAGGTAAAGCGCTTACCGCTTGATGCCGGGCGCGCTTTCTCATTGCTTTTTTCGATCGCAACGACCGGTCGCTTAATACCCGTGGTCTTCGGCTTCGCTTTGGCCTTTGGTTTGGCTTCGGAAGAGGAATGCTCAATCAACTTAAACAGATCGATCAGCTCATCGTCCGTCAGATCGCGCCACTCGCCCAAAGGAATCCCGCTCAGGCTGACGTTCATAATGCGCGTACGCTCCAGTTTCGTCACTTCATAACCAAAGTATTCACACATACGACGGATCTGACGGTTTAATCCCTGCACCAGGGTGATGCGAAAGACAAACGGCGCCTCTTTTTTCACCTTACATTTTTTGGTGACGGTACCCAGAATCGGCACGCCAGCGCCCATACCGCGAATAAACTCGTCGGTAATCGGTTTATCCACCGTCACCAGATACTCTTTTTCGTGATCGTTACCGGCACGCAGAATCTTATTGACCAGATCGCCGTGGTTAGTCAGAAATATCAGTCCCTGCGAGTCTTTATCCAGACGACCAATCGGGAAGATACGTTTGCTGTGGTTCACAAAATCGACAATATTGTCTCGTTCGCCGTCTTCAGTGGTACTGACAATGCCAACCGGTTTATTCAGCGCAATCAGCACTAAATCATCCGCTTCTCGCGGCTCAATCAACCGACCATTTACTTTAACAACATCCCCGGCGACCACCTGATCGCCAATGGCGGCGCGTTTGCCGTTGATAAAGACATTGCCCTGTTCGATAAAACGGTCCGCCTCGCGACGCGAACAGATGCCGCTTTCACTGATATATTTATTAAGCCGGGTAGATGTGTCGGTCAGCATATTTACTCTCTGAGAAATTTTTCTACATAAACGTCGGGAATGTGACTTACCACATCAAATCGTCAGGAACTTTAAAATCGGCATACGGATCATCTTCGTCCTGCTCTTCCTGACTCAGCGCACTGTTTACGACAATACTGTCCGCATCTCGTTGTGCGATTTTATCGGCGACGCTTGCGGGAATAATCGCATATTCACATTCACCGCTGTTATTGATAACCAGACGCGCAATCGCGAGACGCCCATTAATCAGTTGCGTCTGAGTGAGCTTATCCACGTCTATTTTTTTGATGACGTTATTATCGGTGAAGTTAAAACCAATATCGCCTTTAGATACATTGATTCTATTCATTTCAATAAGTTGCTTAACCTGAGCTTTAAACTCTTTCGCTAAAACCGCTTGTTTTTGCTGTTCACTGAGTTGTTTATCACGCTCAAGTTGCGCCTTTTTATTTTCTTCCACCGCCTCTCTGGCCTCACGAGCCTGAACGCGTGATTTTTTAGCCGTGCGCTGGACTTTGGCCATTTTTTTGCTGGTCACTAATCCCGCTTGTAGCAGTTGCTCTTGTAAGGTCAGTTTTGCCATTTTCGTCTCTAAACGTGTTAAATAATTTTGCGGATTATACCTGTAATTTTTCAGGCGATACCAGATGGCAGATCTGGTCTGGTGTCACTTTTAGCGACCGCGCTTTGCCTGTAACACGCGCAACATCATGAGCCATATCAGTAAGACATTAAATGGATAATGGTAGCATTATTACGTTTTGACATTTCCTGATGAGGTGGAGAAGTAATGGAACTGCTTTTATTAAGTAACTCGACGCTGCCGGGTAAAGCCTGGCTGGAACACGCTCTGCCGCTGATAGCGAATCAATTGAACGGTCGACGTTCAGCCGTGTTTATTCCGTTTGCCGGCGTCACGCAAACATGGGACGAGTACACGGATAAAACCGCAGAGGTGCTTGCGCCATTAGGGATAAACGTCACAGGGATTCATCGTGTCGCCGATCCGCTTGCGGCGATTGAGAAAGCGGAAATCATTATTGTCGGCGGCGGAAATACCTTCCAGCTACTGAAAGAATCGCGTGAACGCGGGCTGCTGGCGCCGATGGCGGACAGGGTAAAACGCGGCGCGCTGTATATCGGCTGGAGCGCGGGCGCCAACCTTGCCTGCCCGACTATCCGCACGACCAACGATATGCCGATCGTCGATCCAAACGGTTTCGACGCGCTGGATCTGTTCCCGCTGCAAATTAATCCTCACTTCACTAACGCCTTGCCGGAAGGTCATAAGGGCGAGACCCGCGAGCAGCGTATTCGCGAACTGCTGGTGGTCGCGCCGGAACTGACAGTGATTGGTTTGCCGGAAGGTAACTGGATTCAGGTGAGCAACGGCCAGGCGGTTCTCGGCGGCCCGAATACCACCTGGGTGTTTAAAGCAGGCGAAGAGGCCGTGGCGCTGGAAGCGGGTCATCGCTTTTAATCCCTGGCCACATTGAATGCCGAATGGCGGGCCTACACGCATGTTCTCCGTAGGCCCCGCCATCCGGCATTTCACTTAATACTCGCCCCGTTCCTCGTCCTGATCCGGCTGTTCCAGTACGCTATAGGCGACCGAACAGAACAGTGAGTTAAGACGCTTCATATCGCCCAGCAGCCCTAAATGGAGCGAGCTGGTTTCAATGCTTTGCACGTTCTGCTGGTGCAGGCGATCGACATGCGCATGTGAGTATCGGCGATTAAGTATACGGAAGCGATGTTTACTGCGGCGCAACCGACGGGCGCTGGTGACATCGCCGGAGAAAAAGACCGACATCGCCAGTTGCAGATTACTGAGCAGTTGATCGTAAAGCGCATCCAGCTCTTTCAATCCTTCTTCTGAAAATGCCCGACGCGCCGCCAGCGACTTGTCGGCAATCTCGCTGCCCATTCGCTCGATAATATCCGACGCCTGTTCGAGGTTCAGAGCCATCTCAATAATCTCCGCCCACCGGCGGGACTCCTCCGCCGCCAGCTCGTCTTTTGGCATTCGCGCCAGATAAAGCTTAATCGCGGTGTAGAGCACGTTAACGTCATCCGCCAGCTTGCGCAGCGCTTTCTCTTCACGCGGCTCGCCGTGCATGACCTTTTTTAGCCCTTCCATCATCTGTTCCATCGCATCGCCAATGCGCAACACCTCGCGGGCAGCATTAGCCAGCGCCAGCGTTGGCGTATCCAGCGCGCTGACATCCAGATGTTTCGGCTTCAGATGGGTATCCAGTTCAGGCTCATCACGAATAATTCGTTTACAAAAACGCGCCATCAGCTCGGCAAATGGCACCATCGCCAGGCAGCGCACCAGGTTATAGAAAACGTGGAAATAGATCACCAGCTCTGACTTCGGTAGCGATAGCTCATCCATCAGATTCGCCAGCGGATGGACAAACGGCAGGATGACCAGGCTGCCGATCAATTTGAACAATAGGCTGCCGAGCGCTACGCGACGCGCGGCAGCATTGGCGGCGCTGTTATTGAGCATCGCCAGCAGCCCCGATCCCAGATTAGCGCCGATAACCAGGCACAACGCCACCGGGAACGATATAATCCCCGCCGCCGTCAGGGTCGCCGTCAGCAACACCGCCGCCAGGCTGGAATAACTGATAATAGCGAACATCGCGCCAATCAGCGCATCCAGCATAATGTCGCCCGTCAGCGACGCGAAAATGACCTGCACGCCATTAGCCTGAGTGATCGGCGTCACTGCCTGCACAATCAGCTCCAGCGCCAGTAGAATCAGGCCAAGCCCGATACCGACGCGACCCAGCTGCCCGGCGCGGGACTGCTTACGTCCCAAAAAGAAAATCACGCCAATAAAAATCAGCAGCGGCGATAGCCACGACAAGTCAAAGGTGAGAATACGCGCCATTAGCGCAGTACCCACATCAGCGCCCAGCACAATCACCAGAGCTGGCGTCAGGGCGACAAGATCCTGGGCGACAAACGACGTTACCAATAAAGTGGTGGCGTTACTGCTTTGTACCAGCGCGGTAACACCGATACCCGCACAAAAGGCGAGCGGTTTCTTTTCCACGCTGCGGCTGAGGACAGTGCGTAGACGCGCGCCAAACACGCGCATTACGCCAGTACGAACAATATGTGTTCCCCATACCAACAGCGCAACGGCAGAAAGTAGGTGTAGCAGAGTTAACACGGAATCAGCTTCTCCTTATTGTTATCAATTTTTCTGAGACATGATCTGATTTCAGTATAAGGGTTAAAGATCAATAAAGGGATCGGACAATGTGTTTACTGTCAGAAAAGGAGAGACATCGAACCAAAGTCGCGATCGCGGTGGCGCGTCAAAGATCGACCAATGAGTTTATCATGAATAACGAAGGGCATTACTGCCAATAGCTTTTCCCTCTCTGTAAAATGATTTTCTGCTTATTCCCATCAAACTCACCAACAAGCCAACCGTCTGATGAAATCTCACCATTAAATTCATTGAACTCAGAAGGCACTTTAAAGGTGATTTTACCTTTATTGATACTCGCCAGAACGATTACCGGGAACGTGGGCTCACCTTCACTGTACTGGAAGGAAACCCAATATCCTTTACTGGAGTAACCGATAATAATCTCCGTTCCCACAACATCGCCAGTGCCATCATGAAATTTGAGATCGGAGTATATTCCTGTGACCTTTATTTTATTCTCGGCGCAAGTGATTGAAGCTAAAGAGATAAGTGAAAAGGCTAAAAATAGATTTATTTTCATTATTCATTCTCCTGACCTATAGTAGAGATGGATTTGCAGACAAGGTTAACTATGAAGTCCCCCTCCAGCCTTACAATATTCAATGGTATATTTGATTGATAATAGTAATTATGCAACGGAATATCTTCACTTCTAACGCTCCGATATTCATGCCGAACTTCAACCACAGTACCAAATTCAGTACCAGGCTCATCATCACCACGATAGTGTACTGACAAGAAAATCACACCATCACATTTTATTTTTAGCTCGTCTGCAAATGAAACTACGCTCATAATCAAGCTATCATTACGCGTTTCTATGGTGTCAATCCAGCCAATAGATAGTTTTCTCAGGTCTACCTTCATGTTCATTATCCCTGCGTATTAGATTAGGCCCAATTTCACCATGTGCTAATCCTATTTAATTTTCACTCACACGGATATTTCTCTCTTAAATGTTCAATTAAAACCTCCGAGGCAGGCCGATAACCCTGAATAATTGTTTGTTGCATCACATTTTCATCATAATCTGCGGAAAGTTCAAGCACCTGCCACGGTGCCAGATTTTTGGGGAAGCAAGCCCGCTGAGCCACCGGAATCGTATCACGAACGGCAAGGTAGGCATCCAGGACGCCATATACGTAGCTCTCACAATCAAAATAGGGGATCATCCCACCTCGAGTTTCACCAATAACGGAACAGGTCTCGTAGAGATAATACGTCGTTACCTCCTGTCTCTCTTTTTTCGTGATCCACGGAACTTCCACGGCAAACGTATTCGTGCCTGGAATAATAAAACAAAAAAGTATAATATATTTAAAGTAGATATTCATTTTTTATCGCCATGCGACCATAAGGGGAAACAACAACAATCAGCCATTAATTTTAGTTTTTTCATCTTACTCCCCATGTACTCCACCACCTAATAAAAAATTAATCAGTACTATTGGTTCATTCTTATTTTTAATATCACAGTTTTTATACCAAACCCATGCTTCTTTGCCTTTGAACGAAACCAAATCTTCCATGTCAAAATCCCCACCATATTCGCCAATATACAGTGTGTTTTCGTCAATAGTGAAGGTTACAGTCCTCTCTGAACTCATTCGCAGCACAACCTTTTTCGCAACGATATCCACATGACTGACAATGCCATGAAGATTCTCTATTGTTGCGCTGGGATCAAACATATCTGCTGGCGGTAATCTACAAGACGTAAGATTTTTAGCGTTTACACTACAATCAAACAACATAGCACTGAGTAAAACACCGACTCTCACATAAGTACTGATAATTCCTTTATACATTCTGTGTTCACCCAATAAACACGCAGGGCGTTCTGCAGCAAACGCCCTGTCAGTGGTATTAATCCACATCATAACCCAGGTTTGGCGCCAGCCACCGCTCAACGTCCTCAACGCTCATTCCTTTACGGAAAGCATAATCTGTCACCTGATCGCGTTGGATCTGCGCTACCGCGAAGTATTTGCTCTCAGGATGGCTGAAGTACCAGCCGGAGACCGACGCGCCAGGCCACATGGCGAAAGATTCGGTGAGCTTCATCCCGGTGTGTTTTTCGACATCCAGTAGCTGCCAGATAGTGCCTTTTTCGGTATGTTCCGGGCAGGCAGGATAACCCGGCGCCGGGCGAATCCCCTGGTAGTTTTCGCGGATTAATTCGTCGTTACTCAGGCTCTCGTTCGGCGCATATCCCCAGTAAACCTTACGTACACGCTCATGCAGATACTCGGCAAACGCTTCCGCCAGACGGTCGGCAATCGCTTTCACCATGATCTTGTTATAGTCGTCGTGTTGCGCTTCGTAAGCATCAGCCAGATCGTCTTCTTCAAGACCGCCGGTGACTGCGAAAGCACCGATGTAATCCGCTTTTCCGCTCAGTTTCGGCGCGACAAAATCCGCCAGACAGTAGTTGGCAAAACCGACTTTCTCGGTCTGCTGGCGCAGGTGGTGGCTGACCGTCAGAACATGAGTACGGGTTTCGTCGCGATAAATTTCGATGTCATCGCCAATGCGGTTCGCCGGGAACAGGCCCACCACGCCACGCGGATTCAACAGTTTCTCGGCGCTCAGTTTATCCAGCATATCATTGGCGTCTTTAAACAGACGCTGCGCCTCAACGCCCACCACCTCATCTTCCAGAATGCGCGGGTATTTGCCGGCCAGCGACCAGGTCATAAAGAACGGCGTCCAGTCGATGTAGTTGCGCAGAGTTTCGATGCTGGCTTCCACCTCCTGCACGCCCAAACGGTGGGCTACCGGCGGGGTGTAGCGTTCCCAATCGAATGCCAGATCATTATCGCGCGCCGCCTCCAGCGTGACCGGCGGCGTACGCGGTTTTTTGCGGGCGTGCTGAATACGCACGGTTTCGTACTCTTTGCGGGTACGGGCGACAAAGTCATCGCGCTGGGTGTCGGAGAGTAGCGCCGCCACCACGCCCACGGTACGCGAAGCATTCTGCACGTAGACCGTCGGACCGCTGTAGTTCTGCTCAATTTTCACCGCGGTGTGCGCTTTCGACGTTGTCGCGCCGCCAATGAGCAGTGGGATGGTGAAGCCCTGACGCTCCATCTCTTTTGCCACGTTGACCATTTCATCCAGCGACGGGGTAATCAGGCCGGAGAGGCCAATCAGGTCCGCGTTCACCTCTTTCGCCGTTTTGAGGATTTTATCCGCTGGCACCATCACGCCGAGATCGATGATTTCGTAGTTATTACACTGCAGCACCACGCCGACGATATTTTTACCGATATCGTGTACGTCACCCTTCACCGTGGCGATGACCATCTTGCCGTTGCTGGAACCTTTCTCTTTGCTGGCCTCAATGTACGGTTCGAGGTAGGCCACCGCCTGCTTCATTACGCGGGCCGATTTCACCACCTGCGGCAGGAACATTTTCCCTTCGCCAAACAGGTCGCCGACCACATTCATGCCGTCCATCAGCGGCCCTTCGATCACCTCAATCGGGCGGGCGGCCTGCTGACGGGCTTCTTCGGTATCCTGCTCGATAAACTCGGTAATGCCTTTCACCAGCGAGTATTCAAGGCGTTTTTTGACATCCCAGGAGCGCCATTCCGCTTGTTGGGCGTTGGCAGCTTCGTCGGTTTTGCTGCCGCGGTATTTCTCCGCCAAATCCAGCAAACGCTCAGTGCCGTCATCGCGACGGTTAAGAATGACATCTTCAACCGCATCGCGCAGTTCGGCGGGAAGGTCGTCGTAGATAGCCAGCTGTCCGGCATTGACGATGCCCATGTCCATGCCGTTGCGAATGGCGTAGTAGAGGAATACCGCGTGAATAGCTTCACGTACCGGGTCGTTGCCGCGGAACGAGAAGGAAACGTTAGACACGCCGCCGGAAATCAGCGCGTGCGGCAGCTCGCGTTTGATGTCCTCACAGGCGCCGATAAAGTCCTGCGCGTAGTTGTTGTGCTCTTCAATACCGGTGGCGACGGCAAAGATATTCGGGTCGAAGATGATGTCTTCCGGCGGGAAGCCCACCTCTTCGGTGAGAATTTTGTAGGCTCGGCGGCAAATCTCAATTTTGCGTTCGCGGGTGTCGGCCTGTCCCTGCTCGTCAAAAGCCATCACCACCACCGCGGCGCCGTAGCGACGCAGCAGCTTCGCGTGATGGATAAAGGTCTCCACACCCTCTTTCATCGAGATGGAGTTCACGATGCCTTTACCCTGAATGCACTTCAGCCCTTTTTCGATAACTTCCCATTTCGAGGAGTCGATCATAATCGGCACGCGGGCGATATCCGGCTCGCCGGCAATCAGGTTGAGGAAGCGCACCATCGCCGCTTCAGCGTCGAGCATCCCCTCATCCATATTGATATCGATAATCTGCGCGCCGCTTTCCACCTGCTGGCGGGCGACGTCCAGCGCTTCGCTGTACTTCTCTTCTTTAATCAGTCGCTTAAATTTCGCTGAGCCGGTGACGTTGGTACGTTCACCGACGTTCACAAACAGGCTATCGTCGCCGATATTCAGCGGTTCAAGGCCGGACAGACGGCAGGAGACCGGGATTTCTGGCAACTTGCGCGGCGGTAAGCCATCCACCGCTCGACTCATCGCCGCGATATGCTCCGGCGTGGTGCCACAGCAGCCGCCAACCACGTTGAGGAAGCCCGCTTCGGCCCATTCGTGGATTTGCGTTGCCATGGTGTCGGCATCGAGGTCGTACTCGCCGAAAGCGTTCGGCAGACCGGCGTTCGGGTGCGCGGTGACGTAGCATTCGGCAATGCGTGACAGCTCCTGCACGTACTGGCGGAGCTCATCCGGGCCGAGGGCGCAGTTGAGGCCGAAAGTTAGTGCGTCGGCGTGACGCAGGGAGTTGTAGAATGCTTCCGTGGTTTGGCCGGAGAGCGTACGGCCAGAAGCATCGGTAATGGTGCCGGAAATCATGATCGGCAGATCAACGCCCAGCGCTTCAAACTCTTCTTTCACCGCAAACACCGCCGCTTTGGCGTTGAGGGTGTCGAAGACGGTTTCAATCAGGATCAGGTCCGCCCCGCCTTCCACCAGCGCTTTGGTGGATTCACGGTAGGCCGCCACCAGCTGATCGAAGGTGATATTACGAAACGCCGGGTCGTTGACGTCCGGCGAAATGGAGGCCGTGCGGTTAGTTGGACCAAGCACGCCCGCAACAAAGCGTGGTTTTTCTGGTGTTCGCGCCGTCCATTCATCGGCGCAGGCGCGCGCCAGTTTGGCCGCCGCATAGTTAATTTCCGCCGACAGGGATTCCATCCGGTAATCCGCCATCGCAATGGTTGTCGAGTTAAAGGTGTTGGTTTCGATGATATCCGCGCCAGCCTCAAAGTAGGCGTTGTGGATAGCGGCGATCACCTCCGGCTTGCTGAGTACCAGCAGGTCATTGTTGCCTTTCAGGTCGCAGGGCCAGTCGGCAAAGCGCTCCCCGCGGAAATCTTCTTCATGTAGACGATAGCTCTGGATCATGGTGCCCATACCGCCGTCCAGCACCAGAATACGTTCATTTAACTGCGCACGCAGTTGTTCAACTTTGCTGCTCACACTCGCTCCCGACAACGCTCCACGTAACGAGCCATACTGGCACAAAGCGTGCTGGCGGAAAAGAGAACAACGGGCAACATGAGACATGTTCAGCTTGCCACCCACTTCTGTCGCTTTGCCGGATGGCGGCGCAAGCGCCTTATCCAGCCTACAAATTACTTTGGCGGCTCCCAAAGCGTAGGCCTGATAAGCGCAGCGCCATCGGGCATCCTGTGATGTCACTCATCCGATCAGTTCAGGAACTCTTGCATTATAATTGAATAAAACGAAAATGATTTCCACGATACAGAAAAAGGAGTCTGCCATGGTTGCCCCTGTTCCCGCGAAACGCGGGAGAAAACCTGCCGCTACCACTGCACCCGTAACCGGGCAGGTTCAGTCTTTAACTCGCGGTCTGAAGCTACTGGAGTGGATTGCCGAGTCCAACGGCAGCGTCGCGCTGACCGAACTGGCGCAACAGGCGGGTTTGCCTAATTCCACGACTCACCGTCTACTCACCACCATGCAGCAACAGGGTTTTGTCCGCCAGGTTGGTGAGCTGGGCCACTGGGCCGTAGGCGCACACGCGTTTATCGTCGGTAGCAGCTTCTTACAGAGCCGTAATCTGCTGGCGATTGTCCATCCGATTTTGCGCAAGCTGATGGAGGACTCCGGCGAAACGGTAAACCTTGCCGTACTCGACCAGAGCGACCATCAGGCCATTATTATCGACCAGGTGCAGTGCACACAATTGATGCGCATGTCCGCCCCTATTGGCGGCAAGCTGCCCATGCACGCCTCTGGCGCGGGCAAGGCGTTTTTATCACAGCTCAGTGAGGAACAGGTTACCAGTCTGCTGCACCGCAAGGGGTTGCACGCTTATACCCATGCGACGCTGGTGTCGCCGCTGCATCTGAAAGATGACCTCGCCCAAACACGCAAGCGCGGCTATTCCTTTGACGACGAAGAACATGCGCTCGGTCTGCGCTGCGTGGCCTCGTGTATTTATGACGAACACCGCGAACCGTTTGCGGCCCTCTCTATTTCCGGCCCCTGCTCACGCATTACCGACGATCGCGTCACCGAACTTGGCGCCATGGTGATTAAAGCGGCGAAAGAGGTGACGCTGGCCTATGGTGGAACTCGCTGAAATGAGCAGCCTGAAATTATACTGGCAGGAGAAGTACCCACAGGCCTTCTGTTGGTCTTTCGGTGATTCGCCGGCGCTGGCCGACGAGCTGGCGGCGCTAGTGGTCGCCGGTAAAAAGCGTGGCACCTGTAGCTCGCTGGTTAGCTATCAGAAAGAGCAACCCCCTGTCACGCCCGGGTCATATCACATTGTGCTCAACGGCACAGGCGACGCCGTGTGCGTCATACGCACGCTGGCGCTCAGGCTGATCCGTTTTAACGAGATGAGCGCCGATCTCGCCGCACTGGAAGGCGAAGGCGATCTTAGCCTGGCGTACTGGCAAGCGGCACACCGGGCCTTTTTTGAGCGCGAGGGTAATTGGTCGCCGGAGATGGAACTGGTTTACGAAGAGTTCGCCGTACTTGAGATCGCGCCGTAACGCACGCTAAAGCGCTGGCGACGTCGATAGGCATACACATCTTCTACATGCCCTTCTTTAATACGCGTCTGTAGCGCGCGCCAGTAATCGGCGCGAAACAGGTCGGCATGCATCTCTTCAAACAATGGCCCGATACGCGGATCGGCACACAGCCAGTGGCGAAACTCCTCCGGGAAAACATCACCTGGCGAGACGCTATACCAGGGTTCGCTGGCCAGTTCGTCTTCCGGATAACGCGCTGGCGGAATATCGCGGAAATTCACTTCCGTCATGTAGCAAATTTCATCGTAGTCGTAGAACACCACGCGACCATGACGGGTAACGCCAAAGTTTTTAAACAACATATCGCCGGGGAAAATATTAGCGGCGGCAAGCTGGCGAATCGCATTACCATATTCTTCTATCGCATCGCGCAACTGCTGGCCTTCTACCTGTTCCAGCCAGATATTGAGCGGCACCATGCGACGTTCAATATAGAGATGGCGAATGACGATATGTTCCCCAAGATCGGTAATCTTCTCTGGCGCTTCTTGCCGTAACAGCGCCATCAGCGCCGGATCAATTTGCCGTTTATCCAGTACGAAATTCTCAAACTCCTGGGTATCCGCCATACGACCGACGCGATCATGCTCTTTTACCAGTTGATAACAGGCACGCACATGGGCGGCGGACATCTCTTTCTGCGGGGCGAATTTGTCTTTAATGATTTTAAATACCCGGTCGAAACCTGGCAGGGTAAACACCAGCATCACCATGCCGCGGATACCAGGCGCCTCAATGAATTTCTCATCGCTTTCAGCCAGATAACACAAATATTCGCGGTAGCTTTCGGTTTTCGCATGTTTCTGGCAGCCAATAGCCATATACAGTTCGGCAGTGGTTTTACCCGGCAGGATTTCACGCAACCACTCAACCAGCGCGGCAGGCAGCGGCGCATACACCATAAAATAAGAGCGGGCAAAACCAAACACAATGCTCGCTTCTGCCGTGGTGGTCAGGCAGGTATCGACAAACAGTTCCCCCTCATCAGTACGATGAATCGGCAATAAAAACGGCAGCGTACCGTCAGGTGTGGTTAATTTACCTACCAGCCAGGCCGCTTTATTACGGTAAAACAACTCATTCGCCACCTGGACATGGCAGCGAGGTAGCGCGTCCTCGCCCAGTGTTTCAGTCAGGTGCGCGATAATATAGCGGATATCCCGGCTTTTATTCTGCCAGGGCAGACGCAGCGGTAAGTCACTGAGTATGCGCATCAACAGCGGCTCCCAACCGTGATCGGGAAAGAAGTCTTTGGCCAGCGGGCGCGGGATAGTACGGAAGCGACGCTCCGGTTGCGAACTGAAAATAAACAACCGCTCGGGTGTTAACGAGCGGTGGTCAAATAACCGGCAATAAACGGAGTTGAAAAAGCTCTCCGCAATCTCGAAGCGCGGGTAATCCGGCAACAGCCGGGTGTAATGCTCTTTAACGCGTAAAAGGAAATCCGCGTCGGTACTTTTGCCATCGGTAATACAGCGCAGTTGCTCCACCACCAGACCCACATGATGATCATAGAGGTGGATACGGCTTTTCATCGCCTGCTGGACGGCGTGCCAGTCGGCCTGTTCAAAACGCTGCTGCGCGCCGGAAGTCACTTCCAGAAATCGACCATACTGCGCGTCAAAGCCTTGCAGGATGGTTTGAGCAATCAGTAATTCCAGGCCACGCGGCATTTTTTTCCCTCATCCGGCACCACGTCATGCCGGATGGCGCGTTCGCTTATCCGGCCTACGCTATCTGTAGGCCCGGTAAGCGCAGCGCCACCGGGCATCAATCAAAACTGCGCTTCTTCGGTGGAACCCGTTAACGCGGTAACGGATGACGCGCCGCCCTGAATAATGGTGGTGACTTTGTCGAAGTAACCAGTACCCACTTCCTGCTGGTGGGAAACAAAGGTGTAGCCATCTTTCGCCGCGGCGAACTCGGGTTGTTGAACCTTCTCAACATAGTGCTTCATGCCCTCGCCCTGCGCGTATGCATGCGCCAGGTCGAACATGTTGAACCACATGCTGTGGATGCCCGCCAGGGTAATAAACTGGTATTTGTAACCCATGTCCGACAACTGCTGCTGGAAGCTGGCAATGGTCTTGTCGTCCAGATTCTTCTGCCAGTTGAAGGATGGTGAACAGTTATAGGCCAGCAGTTTGCCCGGATACTTCGCGTGGATAGCATCGGCAAAACGACGCGCCAGTTCGAGATCCGGCGTAGAAGTTTCGCACCATACCAGATCGGCATACGGGGCATACGCCAGACCGCGGCTGATCGCCTGCTCAATGCCCGCATGGGTGCGGTAAAAACCTTCGCTGGTGCGTTCGCCGGTAATAAAACCGCTGTCATAGGGATCGCAGTCGGAGGTGATCAGATCTGCCGCATCCGCATCGGTACGCGCAATCACCAGCGTCGGGACGCCCATCACATCAGCGGCCAGACGCGCAGCAACCAGTTTCTGAATCGCCTCCTGCGTGGGGACCAGCACCTTGCCGCCCATATGGCCGCATTTCTTCACCGACGCCAGCTGATCTTCGAAGTGAACGGCCGCTGCACCGGCTTCAATCATCGATTTCATCAGTTCGAAGGCATTCAGAACGCCGCCAAAACCGGCTTCCGCATCAGCAACGATCGGCAGGAAGTAATCCACATAGCGCGGATCGTTGGGTTCAATACCGGATGCCCACTGGATCTGATCCGCACGACGGAAAGTGTTGTTGATCCGATCCACTACCGCCGGAACAGAGTTTGCCGGGTACAACGATTGATCCGGATACATGCTGGATGCCAGGTTGGCATCTGCCGCCACCTGCCAGCCTGAAAGATAAATCGCCTCAATACCGGCTTTCGCCTGCTGCAACGCCTGACCGCCGGTCAGCGCGCCAAGGCTGTTGATATAGCCTTTTTTCGCTTCACCGTGCAACAGCCGCCACATTTTCGCGGCGCCGAGCTGCGCCAGCGTGCACTCCGGGTTAACCGAGCCGCGTAATTTCACCACCTCCTCCGCGCTGTACGGGCGGGTGATGCCTTCCCAGCGCGGTTGTGTCCACTCTTTCTGTAATTCTTCGATTTGTTGAGTACGGGTTTTCATGTGCAGATGCTCCATATTGTTATGTGGTGAATTAAGCCAGTAAGCGATAGCCCGGCAGGGTGAGGAAGTCGATTAAGTCATCTGAGGTGGTGATTTGCTCCATCAGACGTGCGGCATCGTCGAAGCGCCCGCTGCTGTAGCGGTGCTCGCCCAGTTCGTCCTGGATTACCCGCATCTCTTCCGCCAACATTTCGCGGAAAAGCGCTTTCGTTACGGGTTTTCCATTGCTCAGTGTTTTCTCATGGTGAATCCACTGCCAGATAGAGGTTCGTGAGATTTCCGCCGTCGCGGCATCCTCCATCAGACCGTAAATCGGTACACAGCCATTGCCGGAGATCCACGCTTCAATGTACTGCACTGCCACGCGAATATTGGCGCGCATTCCCGCTTCTGTGCGTTCGCCTTCACATGGCTCCAGTAACTGTTCAGCGGTAATCGGCGCATCTTCATCACGGGTAATGAACAGCTGATTTTTGTGCTCGCCCAGTACCTCGTTAAAGACGGCCATTGCGGTATCCGCCAACCCGGGATGCGCAATCCACGTGCCGTCGTGGCCGTTGTTCGCTTCCAGCGCTTTATCCGCTTTCACTTTGGCAAGGACCTGATTGTTGCGTTCAACGTCTTTGCTCGGGATAAACGCCGCCATACCGCCCATCGCGAACGCGCCGCGCTTGTGACAGGTTTTGATTAGCAGGCGCGAGTAGGCGCTCAGAAACGGTTTGTCCATCGTTACCACCTGCCTGTCCGGCAAGACGCGATCCGGGTGATTTTTCAACGTTTTGATATAGCTGAAAATATAATCCCAGCGACCACAGTTGAGACCGACGATATGATCACGCAACGCATGAAGAATCTCATCCATCTGGAAAACAGCAGGCAGCGTTTCAATCAACAGGGTCGCTTTGATCGTACCGCGCGGCAGGTTAAAGCGGTCTTCGGCGTAGCTGAAGACTTCGCTCCACCAGGCTGCCTCCTGCCAGGCTTGCGTTTTCGGCAGGTAAAAATACGGGCCGCTACCTTTAGCGAGCAGCGCTTTGTAGTTGTGGAAAAAGTACAGAGCAAAATCAAACAGGCTGCCGGGAATGGCTTCCCCCCGCCAGGTAACATGTTTTTCTGGCAGATGTAGACCACGTACACGACAAATCAATACGGCCGGATCGGGCTTGAGCTGATAGATTTTTCCGGCTTCGTTGGTATAGCTAATGGTGCCGTTCACCGCATCACGCAGGTTGATTTGACCATCAATAACTTTATTCCAGTCCGGCGCCAGCGAGTCTTCAAAATCCGCCATAAACACTTTCACGTTTGCGTTCAGGGCATTAATCACCATTTTACGTTCAACCGGCCCGGTAATTTCTACTCGGCGATCCTGTAAATCCGCCGGAATACCACGAATCTGCCAATTACTTTCTCTAATGGAAGTGGTTTCCGAAATAAAATCAGGCAACTTACCGTTATCAATATCCTGCTGTTGCTGGATACGTGCAGCCAGGAGTTTATTGCGTTTTGGCGTAAAACGGGTGACTAACTCCGTCAAAAACTCGACTGCTTCAGCGGTCAGGACTTGCTTTTCCAGCTCGCCTTGCGGCCTGGTAAAGGTTAATTCATCAGTTGTGGTTGCCTGTGGATTCATCATGCAGCTCCTCGTTGTTGATCCAGATACATCCCCAATGCGAACGAAGGATCACTGTGCGCTTTTCGTTCAACACAACTAAGACTACTCAATTAAATTTCAAAATCAAAAACAATTTCCATTTTTAATTTAATTATGCATTAACCTATTGATAACAATATAAATTAAATTTAATTACATGATGAGGTGCGTTTCGGAAATAAAAAAGGCACCCGAAGGTGCCTGATTCAACATGCTGAAACGCTTTAGGATCGTCAGAAGCAGAAGATTAATCCAGGGTTGGATTCATGTGACGCAGATCATATGGCGTAATCTGGTAGACATAATAGTTGAGCCAGTTAGTAAACAGTAAATTACCGTGGCTGCGCCAGGTTGCGCGCGGTATGTTTTGCGGATCGTTTTTTGGGAAATAGTTGTACGGAACCTCCGGATTTAACCCGGCCTCAACGTCACGAAAATATTCCCCCGCTAACGTATGAGCGTCATATTCAGGATGACCGGTGACAAACGCAATACGTTTATCTTTGCTGGCAAACAGGTACGCATCCCCTTCTTCTGTTTCGGCCAGAATTTCAAGATCCGTATAATCCCGTATCAGCGCCGCCGGGAAATCGGCATAGCGTGAGTGTGGCGCAAGAAACGAATCATCAAAACCACGCGTCAACAGAGCATGTGGATGAAGGATGTGATGTTCATAGACGCCGGAAAGTTTATCTGTACGGGTCTGCTTAGGGATACCATACAGAATATTGAGTGCGGCCTGAACGGCCCAACAGACAAATAGCGTCGAAGTAACGTGATCTTTCGCCCATTCAAGCACCTGCCTAATCTGCGGCCAGTAAGCCACGTCATTAAATTCCACCAGACCCAGCGGCGCTCCGGTCACGATAAGCCCATCAAAGTTCTGATCGCAGATATCGTCGAAGTTACAGTAAAAGTTGTTCAGATGCTCGGCTGGCGTGTTCCTCGACTCGCGGGCATCTATCCGCAGTAGTTGAATATCGACCTGCAATGGCGAGTTCGATAGCAAGCGCAGAAACTGATTTTCCGTTTCAATCTTCTTCGGCATCAGGTTAAGGATAAGTACCTTTAGCGGGCGAATTTCCTGACCTGATGCGCGAGAAGTCGTCATGACGAAGACATTCTCCTCACGTAAAAAATTGACGGCGGGTAGCTCGTCCAGCACGCGAATCGGCATAACCTGATAACCTCACGACATACGTTTAAACGTTTAGACATCCAGATAGCTGAAGATACTCAGAAATCAGGCGAATGTCGAGTCTGTAAGTTCAAGGTGAGAAAGTTTCACGACAGCATTTGCATTAGAATAGAAGTAAGCAAAAAAGGAGTGAAGATGATGATTAACATTCGTCGTTCAAGGCATGAGGAAGGGGAAAAACTGATTGCGATCTGGCGTCGCTCAGTCGATGCCACGCACGATTTTCTGTCAAACGCTTATCGGGCCGAACTGGAAGAGCTGGTGAGCGATTTTCTGCCAGAAGCGCCACTATGGGTTGCCGTGACCGATCAGGATGAGCCGGTAGGATTTATGCTGCTTACCGGTGAACATATGGATGCGCTGTTTGTCGATCCGGACGTGCGTGGTCAGGGTATCGGTAAGAGATTAGTTGAACATGCGTTAACACTGGCGCCGGGGTTGACAACCAATGTTAACGAGCAAAATACACAAGCTGTTGGATTTTATAAGAAAATGGGATTTAAGGTGACGGGACGTTCGGAGGTTGACGATCTTGGGAAACCGTATCCATTGTTGAATTTAATTTATCCGTGAGTAGTGGTGCTGCCTGATAAGTGCATACAGGCCGGATAAGGCGAAACTGCCATCCGGCGGTGCCGGTTGCCTGATGGCGCTGCGCTTATCAGGCCTACATTTTTACAGTTACCACACACGCAAAGAAGCCCGTCCAGACGGACGGGCTTCTTCACTTGTTTGATGCCTGGCAGTTCCCTACTCTCGCATGGGGAGACCCCACACTACCATCGGCGCTACGGCGTTTCACTTCTGAGTTCGGCATGGGGTCAGGTGGGACCACCGCGCTAGTGCCGCCAGGCAAATTCTTTGTGCTCTGTACGCAATTCTTTATCGCATCAGCGGCGTTGCCTGCGCTCGTAAAGTCAGTCACATACTTCTGTATGCTCCTTCCTTTCCTTCGCTTGCCGCCTTGCTGCTGCGCAAATTATTGCGTACTCAACTCTGAATCAGTGCTGAAAATCGTCTCTC
>NZ_JBCMFH010000014.1:0-101076 GCF_043848115.1 Salmonella sp. 2020_1395
GCGAAGAAAGCCGCGCTGGGAGCTGTGATGCGCAAACTGGTACATTTATGCTTCGGCGTGTTGAAAACGCGGCTTCCGTGGGATGAAAATTATGTAGCTACCGCTTGACGTTCAAGACGGTAGCTACAGCGAAAGAGAATGTAGGCCGGATAAGGCGTTCACGCCGCCATCCGACAACCTGCTCCGGGTTGCCTGATGGCGCTACGCTTATCAGGCCTACAACGACTACGTTCATCAGGCAATAAACATCAGCCATTTGTTAGCGTTTCGAACTCTTCGCAACCGGTATCAAACCCTTCCAGACAGCTTAGATTCAACCAGTGCAACGCCTTCTGCTTATTCTTTTCAATAAAGCCCGGTTCACCGTTTAAAAACATCATTCCCGCCCAGTATTCTGAATAGCCGGTACGGGAAATGGCGGAACTGCGTTTGAAATACCAGGCGGCTTTTTCATCATCGGCGGCAATGCCCACGCCGTTGGCGTAAATCAGGCCAAGCAACATTTGCGCATCCACCGCGGAGTCGTTATCCAGATCTTCAGAGGCCTTTTGCAGCAGCGAGATGGCTTTTGGGTAGTCCGGACGCCCGGCCTGGGTGTTGACCAGGATCCGCGCCAGCGTAATTTCTCCCGCTTTACTGCCCGCGTTAGCCGCCTTTTCAGCCAGCTTTTTCGCGTCGGGATAATCCAGGCTTACCGGATTAGTGATTTTGATTTGCGCCAGTAGCGCACAGGCGTCGGCGTCGCCACTGTCGGCGGCTTTTTGCGCCCAGTATTCAGCTTTGTTCAAATCGCCATAGCTCAACCAACTGTCGGCCAGAAAATATTGTGCGCGTCTGTCACCTGCCTCTGCTGCCTGCAAATACTGGCTACCCGGCTCAGGATCTGCGGCATGGGCAAAGAATGTCATAAACAACATCAATGCAAGAAGTAGTTTCATTTTGAATTTTATTTAGGGTACGGAAAAGACAGTATAAAGAGATCGTATGGATAAAAAAACAGCCTCCGGGCGGAGGCTGTTATAGGGAAAATGCCTGATGGCGATGCTAATGCATCTTATCAGGCCTACAGTAGACGCAGGCCGAATAAAGCATTCTGATGCCGCCACCCGGCAGATCAACCCATTGCGCTTTCGCGCAGACGGGTTTTCAGCTTGTTGTACTCATCAATCACATACTGCTCGGCGGCTCGCTGATCGGCGATCGGCTCAACGCGTACGGCGCAGTATTTGTACTCCGGCGTTTTGGTAATCGGGCTGAGGTTTTCAGTCACCAGCTCGTTACAGGCGCCAATCCACCACTGGTAGGTCATGTAAATCGCCCCTTTGTTCGGGCGATCGCTGACCTGCGCGCGGGTGATGATTTTGCCTTTGCGCGAATGAACCCACACCAGCGCTTCATCTTCAATGCCCAGACGCGCGGCGTCGGCGGTATTGATTTGCGCATAGCCCGGTTCATCGGCCAGCGCGGCCAGCGCCGCACAGTTACCGGTCATTGAGCGGCAGGAGTAGTGGCCGACTTCGCGCACCGTCGACAGTACCATCGGGTACTCTTCGGTGAGTTTATCGATAGGCGCTACCCAGTCGCAGGTGAAGAACTGCGCCAGACCGTTGGGGGTATCGAACTTCTCTTTAAAGAGGTACGAGGTTCCCTGATCGGCATCCGACGTGTCGCGGCACGGCCACTGGATATACCCCAGCTCGCCCATTTTCTCGTAAGTGGCGCCGTAGAAATCCGGGCACAGATGACGCAACTCATCCCAGATCTCCTGGGTGTTGTTGTAGTGCATCGGATAGCCCATCCGGGTGGCGATTTCACTGATAATCTGCCAGTCGGTTTTCAGGTCCCACTTCGGCTCAACGGCTTTAAAGAAGCGCTGGAAGCCACGGTCAGCCGCAGAGAAGACGCCTTCATGCTCGCCCCATGAGGTAGAGGGTAAAATCACATCCGCCGCCGACGCGGTTTTGGTCATGAAGATATCCTGCACGATGACCAGTTCCAGATCCTCAAACGCTTTACGTACCGCAGAGAGCTCCGCATCGGTTTGCAGCGGATCTTCACCCATAATGTACGCCGCGCGCACTTCGCCATGCGCCGCACGGTGCGGCAGCTCGCTGATGCGATAGCCGGTATGCGCAGGCAGACTTTCTACGCCCCAGGCTTTAGCGAACTTCTCGCGGTTTTCCGGGAACTTAACGTACTGGTAGCCTGGATAAGTATCCGGGAGCGCGCCCATATCGCACGCGCCCTGAACGTTGTTCTGGCCGCGAACCGGGTTAACGCCCGCGCTTGGCTTGCCGAGGTTGCCGGTCAGCATCGCGAGGCTGGTCAGTGAACGCACGGTTTCCACACCCTGATAGAACTGGGTGACGCCCATACCCCACAAGATCGCTGCGCTTTTCGCGCTGGCATACATCCGCGCCGCCTGACGAATTTCCTGTGCGCTCACGCCAGTGATCTCTTCGACGGACTCCGGCGTATAGCCTTCGACAATCTTACTGTACTCTTCAAAACCTTCGGTACGGCTGGCGACAAACGCTTTGTCGTACAGGTTTTCTTCAATAATGACATGCCCCATGGCGTTGAGCAGCGCGATATTCGAGCCGTTTTTCAACGCGATATGCATGTCAGCGATGCGCGCGGTTTCAATTTTGCGCGGATCGCAGACGATAATTTTCGCCCCGTTGCGTTTAGCGTTAATCACATGATTCGCCACGATAGGGTGGGAATCCGCCGGGTTATACCCGAAGACGAACACTAAATCAGTGTTATCAATTTCGTTAATCGCATTACTCATTGCGCCGTTACCGACCGATTGGTGCAGACCTGCAACCGATGGGCCGTGTCAGACGCGAGCGCAGCAGTCAACGTTATTGGTACCAATAACGGCGCGTGCGAATTTTTGCATTACATAGTTGGTTTCATTTCCGGTACCGCGAGAGGAGCCGGTTGTCTGGATTGCATCCGGACCGTACTTCGCTTTGATGGCGCTCAAACGTTCAGCGACGTAATTGAGCGCTTCATCCCAGGAAACAGATTCCAGTTTGCCGCCACGCTGGCGACGGATCATTGGGGTTTTCAGGCGCGGGGTCAGGATCTGGGTATCATTAATAAAATCCCAGCCGTAGTAGCCCTTCAGACACAGGGTACCCTGGTTGGTTTTCCCCTGCGCCGCCTCAGCCCGGACGATTTTGCCGTTATCGACCACCAGATTGATTTTGCAACCTGATGCGCAATACGGGCAAACCGTGACGACTTTTTTCATCGGTTTCGCTCCAGTTAATCAAATCGCGCATACGCGCTGTCGCCCTCAGTATGCATGTTTTATGCCACTTTTTTAGTATGGGCTTTCCCTGATATTACGGGCGAATTTTGCTCAAAACCCTGACGAAAAACAGGCTATCGTCAGTTTTGACGTGTCGAAAGAAAATGCCGCATGACATTTATTATGGGGAGAAACGCGGAGCGCAGGCCAGATAAGGCGGAGCCGCCATCCGGCAATCTGCTCTGCCTGAAGTGGAAATTACCCGGATGGATAGATTCAAGGCCAGGGAACGCGTTGAGACTAACGCCAGGATAGAACAGGCCGCGGCAGGCAGTTTCATACCGCGGCCCGGCTTCAGAGGAGGCTGAAAAGGATTATCGCGGCAAAAATAGCGGCAATAACGAGATATTTCAGCGCGTAATAGAGAGTGCGGTTTTTCTTTTTCAGCCGTTGCCCGGCATCGCGTGCTGCGTGAACGTATTTAAAGATGCGATTAATCGCACCGGTGCGATCGTTCTCGTCGTTTGGCGAACTGGCGGCGGACATCAACGATGCGCCGACCCAGTGGTTTACGCTCTGCGCCCAGCGCCATTTCATTGGGCGCTCAATATCGCAAAAGAGGATAATACGCGTCTGCTCAGTTTTATTTTCCGCCCAATGAACGTAGGTTTCGTCGAAGATGACGGCTTCGCCGTCGCGCCAGCTATGGCGCTGTCGATCAACTTCAATAAAACAGCGGTCGTCATTCGGTGTGCTTAATCCAAGATGGTAACGTACTGAACCGGCATAGGGGTCGCGATGTTTTCCCAGATAGGCCCCGGGAGGCAACTCGGCGAACATCGCCGCTTTAATAGAGGGGATGCTGTTGACCAGCTTTGTCGTTATCGGGCATAACGTTTCCGCCGACGGGTGGGCATCGGAATACCATTTAAGGTAAAACCGTTTCCAGCCGCGCTTGAAAAAGGTGTTGAATCCGGCGTCGTTATTGGCCTGCGCGGCTTTTATGTGATGCTGAAGCCGTAGCGCCTCTTCACGAATCACCTGCCAGTTTTCCGTCAGCTTCTGCAGCTCTGGAAATGCCGTGGTATCAAAGTACGGCTGCTTTGCCGGTAACGTTGAGAAGCGAGTCATGAACATATTGATCGGCGCCATAAACGTCGAGTGGTCAAAGAGCTGACGGGAAAGTTTTTGTTTTTCCACCCCGCGTGAATGCGCATAAATGACGCTGATAATAAAAATACCGATAATGATTGCTGCGAACATAACGTCACTGTCCTTCTAAGAAAACCTCATCCCGGGATTTTCAGGCAACCCTCCCGGTGATGCCAAAGAGAAAAGTGTAGTTCGTTGACAATAAATTTACATTTCTACAACTTAAAAGGGCCATTTTTGCTAAAGAAGCGAGTCAGCTCGTTTAACCTTTATCCAGGCTTGTCGACAGTAGAATTGAGATGGCTCCGCTACTTCACCCGGTGACGGCTGATTACGTTATGCCTTATCTCCTGATGACGGCTGCCCGATCACAATGCTTTCGTAAACCGAAAATGACTTTGCTTGTAACCTTCGCGAAGATAAAAACGGTGTGCATCGCGGCGTTTAATATTTGTGGAAAGCTCCGTTAGCTCGGCGCCCGCCTGACGTGCTTCTTCTTCTGCCCAGGCCAGAAGCTGACTGCCAACTTTTTGTCCCCGCATCTGCGGTAATACCACCAGCTCCTGAATTTCGCCAATCCAGTTGGCATGATGGAGATGAAACTGCATATGCAGGCTGATCATGCCGACTACCTCTCCGTTGCGCAGCGCTAAACGATAATGAACGTTGGGGTCCAGTAAATTAGCGGCAAATCCATCCCTGAAAGCCTGATAATCAAGCTCATTTTTAAGTAACTCACAGATAAGCGCGTAAACAGAATCGGTATCCTCTGTTGTCGCGTGGCGTAATTCACAGACTGGCATAATGTCCTCCCGACGCTTCATCAGGATCAACCATCTTTCGACAGACTGTAGCAAACTACCGTCATTATTTATTCTATGGCAGTTAAACGGCGGATAACGTGCAGCCAAAGATCACTCTGATGGCAAGGGGGAGGGCGAGCCTCCCGGGGAGTTAGGTGGCAGGCTGATGTTTAACCACGTTAATCATCCACGGCACACCGAAACGATCGCTGACCTTGCCGAAACCCTGTGCCCAGAAGGTCTCCTGCCAGTCCATTTCGATTTGCCCTTGTGCGGCAAGGTTATCAAACCAGCGCTTCCCTTCTGCTACATCCTGGGTATCAAGCACCAGCGTAAAGCCGGAATAATGCGACGTTCCCGACGGGCTGGCATCACTCATCATGATATCGCTGCCGGCAATGCGCATGTTGGCGTGGGCGATAGCAGTATCGGGAAAGCGCACTCCTGACGGGCAGCCCTCTTCGTTATCCGCCGCCGAGGGGGGCATTTCACCGAAGCTGAGTTTATAAAGCAGTTCTGCGCCTAACGTTTGTTGATAATACGCGATGGCGTCGGCACAGTTGCCGGCAAAAGAGAGATAGGGACTTAACGGCATGATGGTTACCTCAGGTAAGAGATGCTCGTTAAGTGTAGTTCGAAATTGGCACAATATTGTCGGTGGCAGGGCCGCTCAGGCCCGGTAAGCGAGGCGCTACCGGGCAATGACACGGTAAATCAGTTCTTTTTCACGAACTCGGATTTCAGTTTCATCGGGCCAAAACCATCGATTTTGCAGTCGATGTTATGGTCGCCTTCAACCAGACGAATGTTCTTCACTTTGGTGCCGATTTTCAGCATGGAAGAGCTGCCTTTTACTTTCAGATCTTTCACGATGGTGACGCTATCGCCGTCCGCCAGCAGGTTGCCGTTGGCGTCTTTGACAATCAGCTCATCGCTCTCCTGAGCGGGTTCCGCATCGTTCCATTCGTGAGCGCATTCCGGGCAGATGAACATGCCGTTATCTTCGTAGGTATATTCGGAGTTACATTGCGGGCAGTGGGGTAATGACATGTTGGTATCCTCAAAAAGTCAGCGGGGGCAAACGCGCCCAAAAATGGCAGATCGCCGAAAAAGGCCGCAATTATACACAAAATCCTTAGCATTGTCGGGACTATTGCCGCTTTTATAAAAGGCTCTGCGCCACGCCAGTCAGCAATGGTTTACACTCAAATAACCGCTTTTTTACTGTCACCACAGCGCATTAGGGCGTCCTTATTTACACCTTTTGACCGAATTGACATATATGTGTGAAGTTGATCACATATTTAAACCCTGTTAGGGTAAAAAGGTCATTAACTGCCCATTCAGGCGTCAACAGGTTCGGTTGTACAGTCCGTAACCGGACAGTGTAAGTAAACCTGCTACGCTTGTATGAGGGATAGCGTTCGCGCCCCTCCCTCCGCTCGACGGCGACGCTGGCGCGGTATGCCAGTGCCCGCCGTATATAGCGCTACAGGGCTTAGCCTATGAGGACAGCTATGCTGAAAAGGAAAAAAATAAAACCGATTACACTGGGCGATGTGACCATCATTGATGATGGTAAACTTCGCAAAGCGATTACCGCCGCCTCGCTGGGCAACGCGATGGAGTGGTTTGATTTTGGTGTTTATGGATTTGTTGCCTACGCGTTGGGTAAAGTCTTTTTCCCCGGCGCCGATCCCAGCGTCCAGATGATTGCCGCGCTGGCCACGTTTTCCGTTCCCTTCCTGATTCGTCCGCTCGGCGGGTTATTCTTTGGTATGCTCGGCGATAAATACGGGCGCCAGAAGATCCTGGCGATCACGATTGTGATTATGTCGATCAGTACCTTCTGTATCGGGTTAATCCCCTCTTACGCGACGATCGGTATCTGGGCGCCAATACTGTTGTTGCTGTGTAAAATGGCGCAGGGCTTCTCGGTTGGCGGGGAATATACCGGCGCGTCGATCTTTGTCGCGGAATATTCGCCGGATCGTAAACGCGGATTTATGGGAAGCTGGCTGGATTTTGGTTCCATCGCCGGGTTCGTGCTGGGCGCGGGCGTGGTGGTCTTGATCTCAACGATTGTCGGCGAGGAGAATTTCCTTGAGTGGGGCTGGCGTATTCCGTTCTTTATCGCCCTGCCATTGGGGATTATTGGTCTCTACTTACGCCATGCGCTGGAGGAGACGCCAGCGTTTCAGCAGCACGTGGATAAACTGGAGCAGGGCGACCGCGAAGGGTTGCAGGATGGGCCGAAAGTCTCCTTTAAAGAGATTGCCACCAAACACTGGCGTAGTCTGTTGTCATGTATCGGTCTGGTGATTGCCACCAACGTGACCTACTACATGCTGCTCACCTACATGCCGAGCTATCTGTCGCATAACCTGCACTATTCTGAAGATCACGGCGTGTTGATTATCATCGCCATTATGATCGGGATGCTGTTTGTGCAGCCGGTGATGGGGCTGCTGAGCGACCGTTTCGGTCGTCGTCCGTTTGTGATTATGGGCAGCATTGCGCTGTTCGCGCTGGCGATCCCGGCCTTCATCCTGATTAACAGTAACGTTATTGGCCTGATTTTTGCCGGTTTGTTGATGCTGGCGGTGATTCTGAACTGCTTTACCGGGGTGATGGCCTCGACATTGCCGGCGATGTTTCCGACGCATATTCGTTACAGCGCGCTGGCGGCGGCTTTTAATATCTCTGTATTGATTGCCGGTCTGACGCCAACGCTGGCGGCCTGGCTGGTGGAAAGCTCGCAGGATCTGATGATGCCGGCGTATTATTTGATGGTCATCGCGGTGATAGGCTTGATTACCGGTATTTCCATGAAAGAGACGGCCAATCGTCCGCTAAAAGGCGCAACGCCAGCGGCGTCGGACATTCAGGAAGCGAAGGAAATTCTGGGCGAGCATTACGATAATATTGAGCAGAAAATCGACGACATCGATCAGGAAATTGCGGAGCTGCAGGTCAAACGTTCGCGTCTGGTACAGCAACATCCGCGTATCGATGAATAAATTTCGCGCTTAAGGTTCGCTTAATCTCTCGCGGGCATACTCTCCTCCATACCTTTGGAGGAGAGCGTCATGAAAAGCTATATTTATAAAAGTTTGACGACCCTGTGTAGTGTGCTGATTGTCAGCAGTTTTATCTATGTGTGGGTCACGACGTATTAAACGCCTGTTATGCCTTTTTCAACAGCACCCAGGCACGGGTGCCTGTTCTTTCCGTACGGTTTTGTAGGAAAAACTGCCCCTGATGTAGCTGGGTGATGCGGCTGACGATACTCAGCCCCAGGCCAATTCCGCCATAACGGCTGTCCATCCGCACGAACGCTTCGCTTAGCTTCCCGCATTTGCTTTCATCAATACCCGGCCCCTCGTCTTCGACCGCCATAATAGCGTCGGGGTCGGCGCTAATGTGGATAGTGATATGGGTTCCTTCAGGGCTATAGCGATGCGCGTTTTCCACCAGATTTCGCAGCAGCATACGCAGTAACGTCGCGTCACCGCGCACCACCACGTCCGCCGCGCTTTCCGGCAGCAACAGAGTTTGCTGGCGTGTTTCCAGCATGGTGTTCAGCTCATCGTAGGAGGGGAGGATCACATCTTCCAGCAGTTTTACTTCCTGATAATTCCCGGAAGAGAATGACTGGCCCACGCGCGCCAGTTGCAGAAGCTGGGAGACGCTATCCATCATCTGGTCAAGACGGGCGATAAGCGGCGCGACATCAACATTGTGGGTTTTTGACAATAATTCCAGATGCAAACGCACCCCCGACAGCGGCGTGCGTAGCTCATGGGCCACATCGGCGGTAAAAAGGCGTTCATTGTCGAGCGTGGTGGTCAAACGCGTAACCAGTTGATTGATCGCCGAGACGACGGACTCAATCTCAAGCGTGGAGCTGTGAATGGCGATCGGCGCCAGATTATCCGCCGTCCGCGCTTCCAGCTCTTTTTGCAGTTCGGCGAGCGGACGGGTAATACGCCGTACCGCCTGGTAACAAATTAGCAGCGTCAGGCTAACCATAAATACGCCGGGGACGATCAGGCTGGCGACCGCCTCGCGAATTTCGTGCATGATATGGCGATCGTTGTTGCGATTATCCCGCAGCGCCTGCTCGAACAATTGGATTTGCTCAGTGCTTTCATGCCATAACCAGAAGGTACTGATTAACTGGAACACCAGCAGAATAAGACCAATTGTCAGCATTAAACGCTGGCGAAGGGTCATCGCTCTTCGCTGAAAACGCATTAGGCTCACTTAGCTTTCCTCAGTGGCAACCAGCATGTAGCCAAACCCGCGAACCGTGCGAATGCGCGACTTGCCGACTTTGTCGCGCAAATTATGTATATGCACTTCCAGAGTGTTGGTCGAGGGTTCGTTATCCCAGTTGTAGATATCGTTATAAAGAATTTCCCGGTGCACCGGACTGCCTGCCTTGAGCATCAACCGTGAGAGCAACGCGTACTCCTTAGGCGTCAGGGTCAGTTCCTGTCCATCCCTCCATGCCTGATGGCGGCCTATATTGAGCGTCAGATTGCCAACCGTCAGTTCACTTTCACCCTGGTTATTATGGCGGCGCAGCAGCGCGCGGATGCGGGCGTGCAACTCCTCCAGGGCGAAGGGTTTAACCAGATAATCATCTGCGCCGACATCCAGCCCGGTAATGCGATCGTTGAGCGTATCGCGGGCGGTCAGAATGAGTACCGGCAGGGTGTATTTTTTCTGTCGGATTCGCGTCAGGAAATGCAGGCCATCCTCATCGGGCAGCCCTAAATCCAGCACCATCAGACTGTAATGACCAGACTCCAGACTATGCTCGGCGGCACGCGCTGTCGAAACGCCATCACACGCATAGCCTTCGGTTTGCGCGGCGAGTATTAACCCCTGTAATAATAGCGTGTCGTCTTCAACAATCAGTATCTTCATTCGCTTAGTCTCCTGCACGGTTGCAGAATATCATCTGCGGCCTGGTAATACGTCGTTTGTACGCCGGTTAATCCCAGCATGGTTGAGAAAAGATTGTCCTGTGAATAATCCAGCGTGCTCGCCCGTTTTTGCAGGCAGGCCTGATCCACCTGATAACGCTGTTGATAATCTTTAGAAAGCCAAATGAGCATCGGGACATGTTTTTGCGTATCCGGCGCAATGGAATACGGCAAACCGTGTAAATAAACGCCATTTTCACCCAATGATTCGCCGTGATCGGAAAGATAGACCAGGCTGGTGGTGAATTTATCCTGATGAGATTTCAGCAGGTTAATGGCTTTATCTACAATATAGTCCACGTACAGCACGGTATTATCATAGGTGTTGATCAACTGCTGTTGGGAACAGTTCTGAATTTCGTTAGTGTCACAGGTTGGGGTAAATTTTTTAAACTGCGGTGGATAACGGTTGTAATAGGTTGGGCCGTGGCTGCCGATGGTATGTAATACAATAACGCCATCGCCTTTCAAATGGTCGATATAGTCTTCCAGACCGTGAAATAACACTTCATCGTAGCACTCGCCGTCGATACATTGTCCGGGCAGGTTTAGCTCGGTGACATTTTGATGCGGAACGCGATCGCATGCGCCTTTACAGCCGCCGTCATTATCATTCCACAGTACGTTAATCCCCGCGCGCTGGATAATATCCAGCAACCCTTCCTGGTGATGTGCCAGCTCTTCGTCATAATGTTTGCGCGGCATATCAGAAAACATGCAGGGAACGGAGATCGCGGTCGCCGTACCGCAAGAGGTGGTATGCGGGAAGTAGATCACATCGTCTTTCGCCAGCCGCGGATTGGTGTCGCGCGGATAGCCGCCAAGAGAGAAATCATCGCCGCGCGAGGTTTCGCCAACGATGAGAATCGTCAGGTTTTTGCGATCGCCTTTCAGCATTAATGGATTGCGATGGGCATCCTCGCCAATGCGTACCAGCGGCAAATTCGCCAGCCGTTGATGCGAATACCATGACCAACTGGCGACAATACTGTTCGATGGGCTTAACGCTTTGATCAACTGTTTATTATTTCGAAATAGCGAGGCGTAATCTTTATAGAAAAAGGCGGCGACCAGAATAACTAATAAAATAGAGATCAGGACGCTGACCAGGCGGTAAAGCCCGCTACGTAAGCGCGGCGTCGCCGGACGGATTTTGACCCAGAAGGCAATCACGGCTGCCAGAACGCCGCTTAATCCCAGCGTCAGCACCATTTGCGGCGTCATCAGCGCAAAGGTTTCCGCGGGCGTGGTATCCATCATATTGGCGATCATGGAACGATCGATGATGATGCCGTAAGTCAAAATAAAATACTGCGCGGCAGCTCCGACCAGAATAAAAACGCAGGCCAGCAGTCGGTTTAGCCAAATAAATGAGGCCAGCGTCAGCACACTATTGACCACGCTAAACGCGACGACCGGCATGGAAATAAACACCAGCACATTGCGTAGCGAGTTTAACGGTAGGTCTTGTAGTACCTGCTTGTAGAACGCAATGTTCAGGCAGACGGCAATATAAAAGGAAAAAAGCAGAAGCCAGGCGATTTGCCCAAGAACAGGTCTTTTAAGAAAGCGCTTTAACATGTTGATGCGTCCATCGATTCGGTGACGCTAATCGTGACAAAGTAAAATTAAGTGAACCTTAAGAACTTAATGTTGGAGGTGGCCGGATAACCTGCGCTATCCGGCCTGTTGCGATAACATTAACTACACGTGGTCAATCCTGTTTAACCGGCGCATCCAGCGGATACGGGTTTTTGTGAATACGGTTGTAGTTCAACGCATACAGCGCGGTGATCACCATCAACGTGACGAACGACCACATCACTTCTTTGGCGCCGGAACCGATGACCGCCCAGATGCAATACACAAACGCGACGAAGGTGATCAGCAGATACAGCGGGCGCGCTTTACCAAAGTGACCGTGGCCCAACAGCAACAGCGCGGCACAGGTGTAAAGATAAGGCACCAGGGTGAAGATAACCGACACGGAGGAGACCAGACCAAACTCTTTCGCGGCGTTCGGCGACATACTGCTGAACTGGAAGATAGTCATCAGCACGCCGACGATAAGCAACCCAGCCACTGGCGTACCGGCTTTATTAACCCGCGCGAAGATTGGCGGGAAGAGACCATCGTCCGCCGCCGCTTTTGCGGTTTGACCGGCAAGCAGCGTCCAGCCGCCGAGAGAGCCCAGGCAACCTGCTGCCGCACAGAAGGAAACAATAGCCCCTGCGGTATCGCCCAGCGCCATACGCGCCGCGTCACCGAAAGGCGATGCCGACACACGCAGCGCCGCGTTGGGGATCATCCCCATAATCGCCGTTGTGGAGAGTACATAGCAGACGGCGGCGATCAGTACCCCGCCGATGGTGGCGATAGGCACGTTGCGTTTCGGGTTTTTGACCACACCGGCCGCAACGGAGGCGCTTTCTACCCCGATGAATGACCACAGCGTGACGTTCAACGTGCTTTGAATCGCCCCGAAGGTATTCATGCCGCTCACGTTCCAGGCCGCCATATAGGTTTCGCCTTTAAACCAGAACCAGCCGAAGACCGCAATCCCTACGATAGGCACCAGCGCCAGTACGGTGGCGACGGCCTGTACGCGGGTAATCATTTTCGGCCCGACGATGTTCAGCAGAACAAAAATCCACAGCACCGCGACGCAGGTAAGCGTTAATACCAGCGGATCTTTCAGAATCGGGAAGAAATAGCTCAGATAGCCGACGCCGATAACGACCATCGCGATATTACCGATCCAGCATGCCAGCCAGTACAGCACGTTCGTTTGATAGCCCAAAAACGGCCCGAAGCAGCGGCGTGCGTAGGCATAAGAACCGCCGGGACTGGGATCTAAGGACGACATTTTGGCATAAACCATCGACAGCGCCAGGGCGCCGATGATAGTGACCAGCCATCCGTAGATTGCAATCCCGCCAGTGGCCGCCAGGTTGGCAGGGAGTAAGAATACCCCTGAACCCATAATATTCCCCGATACCATTAAGGTGACGGGGATTAGGCCCACTTTGTGAGCATCAGCATCCGAAGACATAATTTGGACTCCTGAAAAGGTGACTTCGTTACGATAAATTACGTCGTATCATACCCCCTCAGAATGCCGCTGAATTATGTCGGAGACGGGTTATCGCCAATGCTGTTATTATCGTGTCTTATCGTTGAGTGTAGAAAAATTAGGCAGCCGATCGTTCCCGATGTTGGCTAACATAATGCAGGGGGGTCATACCATAAAACTCTTTAAACACGGAAATAAAGTACGATGTGCTGTTATACCCACACAGCTGTGAGACTTGAGAGATATTCTTTCCGTCCATTAATAATTGGTTTACGGCATAACGCATTCGGCAGGTCGTGATTATTTGGCTATAACTGGTATTCTCGTTTTTGAGCTTTTTCTTTAACAAGCTTGGACTCAGGCACAGGCAACTGGCAACGGCGCTCAGATTCCAGTCTTTATGAATATCGCTCTGAATGATGTGGTAAACGCTGTCACTGATACGGCTGCGCAGCATGTGCATTAACAAAGAAATAAATTTTTTGTGGTCAAGAAAGCGGGATAAAACGGTGAAAAGGAGCGCACGGGTACGTTCACTAACAATTTCATCTGGTGTTTCCATCGCGCTGTAGCGGGCGGCGACCCTGAAGATATCCGGCGTCAGACAGTTGGCGGTCAATAAGGGATCGGCGTTGCGTTGCCAGACGGGAAGGTGTGAGAGATCTTTATTCAGGAATTGTAAATAGTCTTTAATATTATTGCGACTCACTTGTATTACTAGCACGCTATTTAATGATGAAATGTCAATAACGTTATTTTCACAAGCCAGAATGGCCATATAATTCGCTTTTAAACTGATTGGCTCCTTACCATTTACTCGTAACCATGTATCTTTTTCGGTTAATAACACTATGCAAGGCTCGTTGCTGCAAATCCTCATACCCGAACTCCTGGAATATGAACATAAAAGACCGGATCTCGCCAAACGGGAGAGATAACGGGGACTGAGTCAATTGTGTGATGAATTGAAACTGCACTAAAATAACTTTCCTGAATAATATTACAATATTTGTACGATGAATTAGGGTGTACAAAAAGTTGTACGCGAGTGGCAACTTGTCATTTTTGTATAAAAAAAGCGCGGGATGGGGCCCGCGCAAAAAGGTATGACAGTATTATTGTTTTGCAGCAATACTCAGGGAATACATGCCATCCTCAAAAAAAAGACTCTTTGTAATTAGGCTTTCACGCACATAACGTGATATACGCCATCAATAATTTCCGTGCCTTCGGTTTCATGCTCAAAGCCAGGGAAGTGATGATCCCAGGATTGCAGTGAGCGTAAGTAACCCACCTGCGGACTGTTTTCATCGCCAAAGTTTTCACCGGAGAGCAGCATCGGGATGCCTGGCGGGTAAGGAATAACGGAGTTCGCCGCAATGCGACCCGGTAGATTTTCAATCGCCACCATTTCAATATTGTTGTTCACAATCGCGTTGTAGGCGTCGCGCGGGGTAATCTCCGCAACCGGCAGGGTGGAATAGGCGGCGTTGAGACGGGCGCCCGGGTTATTTTCACGTAGCCAGGCAAACATTTTATCGCCCAGGTCATGAATACCCATGTTCGCGTAAGTGTCAGGATAATCCTGCACCAGTTCCGGCATCACCTGCGCCAGCGGCGTATTCGCGTCGTAATGATGTTTGAAGGAGCACAGCGTGTTGATCAGCGTTCCCCATTTCCCGCGAGTTACCCCCATAGAGAACAGGAACATAATCTGAAAGTCGGTGGTGCGGGTCGGCACGATACCGTGGCGGCCAAGCCATGCTGTGACCAGCGCAGCAGGTACGCCGGATGCTTCCAGTTCGCCATCGTCGCCCATACCCGGCGCCAGGATACTGACTTTAATCGGGTCCAGCATACTCCAGTTATCCGGCAGGTCTTTAAAGCCGTGCCAGGTTTCCCCGGGGCGCATGACCCAGCAGTTCTGGTCGGTTGCCAGCAGTTTTGCCGGCGCGTCAGCGAAGTCATATGTTTTACCGGTTTGTGGATCGGTGACGACGTCTTTATTCCACGGTTTAAAGAACCAGTCGCCTTCATCGGTAAACTCTTTATAAAGACGCGCCATCGCCTGACGGAAATCAACCGCTTCGTCAATCACCTCTTGAGTCAGGGACAGACCGCTGTTACCGTCCATCATCGATACCGCCACATCGTTGGATGCGCAGATGGCATATAACGGAGAGGTGGTGGCATGCATCATATATGCCTGGTTGAAGCGGGAGAAATTCACCGCGCCACGGCCTTCACGGACGTGAATGTAGGAAGCTTGTGAAAGCGCATTCAGTAGTTTGTGCGTGGAGTGGGTGGCAAACACGGTCGGACCGTTATGGTCGCCTGGCTCGCCGCGCATCGCGTAGTGATCGCAATAAATCGGGTTGAAGCGCGCATAGCCGTACCATGCTTCGTCGAAGTGAATGCGATCGCTGGTTTTTGCCAGCAGATCTTGCGCCTCTTTGGCGTTATAGCATACGCCGTCATAGGTACAGTTGGTCACTACGCTGTAAGACGGTTTCTGTCCGGCTTTAGTTTTGGTCAGCGGGCTGGCGCTGATTTTTTTCTGCAAGGTTTCAGGCTGCATTTCCTGCGGGTAGATTGGCCCGATAATGCCGTAACGGTTACGGCTTGGCACCATATATACCGGTTTGGCCCCAGTGAGGATCAGCCCCTGCTCGATGGATTTATGGCAGTTACGATCCAGTACAACGACATCATTATCCGTCATACAGGCCTGCATAATAGTACGGTTAGAACCGGAGGTCCCGACAACCACGGACCAGGAGCGGTCAGCACCGAATACGCGGGCGGCATTTTTCTCGCTTTCGCCAAACGCGCCGGTATGGTCGAGGAGTGAACCGAGCGTGGTACGCTCAATCCCCATATCGCTGCGGAACAGGTTTTCGCCATAATAATCGTGATAAAAGCGACCGGCAGGCGTTTTAGTGAAACCGACGCCGCCCTGGTGTCCCGGCGCCGCCCATGAATATTCATGAATGTCGCTGTATTTCATCAACGCGTTAAACAGCGGCGGTAACAGTTGCTGACGATACCGGGTCATGGCGGCAACGGCGCGTCCGGCGATAAAGTCAGCGGTGTCTTCCAGAATCCAGGCGAATTCATCGACAAGCTCCAGCAGGTCGCGGTCCAGCGATGCCGTCGCTTTTTCCCTGTCGCCTAACAGGAAAACGGGCACGTTTTGCTGACGCTCGTGAAGCTTACCGATCAATTGCCTGACGCTCAGGTGCTCATCCGGTTGTTCCATTTGGTAGCTAAACATCAGACAGTCAATGGCTTCGTTCGCGGACAAGATGGCATAGCCGTCATCGAAGGATGTCGATTTAATGACGGTAACATTTTGTTGGCTCAAGGCATCCGCCAGACGCTCAACCGCGTTGCCAACCCAGGTGTCCTGATGCAGAAACTCACTTTCAACAATTAATACTTTCATCATCTTTTACCCGGTTGTGGAGGCCGTGCAATTTACGCCTTGCCGACCCGCCGTATGAATGTGACGTGGGCAAGTATTACCCCGTCAAATAGGGGGTGTAAAGTGATGGAATAATGGTCAGTTATTGATATTTATTTTTAATAAACAATGGGTTAATTATTGATAGCGAGCGATTTCACCCGCCGTTTATCGACAGGTGAATTATTTTTTTGGCTGATAGTGGTATCCGGCTTTAGCCGGGCATCGTCTGGCGTCGTTGCTGGCTTAGCTTGCGATATTGTTGCGGAGACATGCCGACAAATTTGCTGAAAGTACTGTAAAAACGGCTGCTGGATCGGAACCCGGCAGTCAGAGCGACATCGAGGATCGTTTTGTCAGTATCGCTCAATAAGGCACGTACGTGATTGATGCGCATCGCCGTGATGTACTGCTTCATCGTCAATTGCATAACCCGCTGGAATATCCCCATCGCGTAATTAGCATTGAGTTTGACATGCTCCGCGACGTCGTTAATGGTGAGCGCCTGATCGTAGTTATCGGCAATAAATCCCAGCATCTGGCTTACGTAAAACTGCGCATGGCGTGAGACGCTATTCTTGTGGGTGCGTGATGTTTTATTGAGCAAAATGGGCTGCCAGCCGGAAAGGCTAAAGCGTTTAAGCATCAAGCCGATTTCATCGATCGCCAACTGGCGAATTTGCTCATTCGGGCTGCTTGTTTCCTGCTGCCAGCGCAACACTTCAAAGGTGCTAAGCTGCTGGGTCGCCAGTGATTTAACCACCATCCCGTGCGTGACATGGTTGATAAGATCGCGATCCAGCGGCCAGGAGAGAAACAGGTGCATCGGCAAACTGAAAATCGCCATCTGGCGGCAGTTGCCGGGGCGGGTAAGCTGGTGTGGCGTACAGGCCCAAAACAGGGTGATATGCCCCTGCTTTATCTGCACGACTTCATTGTTGATTAAATACTCCACATCGCCGTCAAACGGAACATTCACTTCTACTTGCCCATGCCAGTGACTGCTGGCCATTCTGTGCGGCGGCCTCAGTTCAACGTCCAGTCGTTGATATTCGGAATAGAGCGACAGCGGGCTACGGGTTTGCTTTTCATCGCCGTTGCACATGTGCGGGTCGGGCGGGAGGAGGGATATTGCTTGCGTACTCATCGTCACTCCATTTCCTGAATTATCAGAATTATGCCCCTTTAGCCGGGAGGAAACCGGGAATCCGGACACAGAATCCGTCGATATTGTAGAGCGTAGCCTGACTATCAGGCCGAATACTCTGCTTTTTACGCCATTTTGTCCCAAAAACTCAGATCTTCCGCGTGTCAGCATACGATCTGAGTTTTCGGGAATGCTCATCGGGGAAGACGGAGGTTTTCACCGGGAACGCGTGCCACCATGAAGGTGTTCACTACTGTTCTGGAGAGTCATGATGACGGCACCCAAAATTACCTTTATCGGCGCAGGTTCTACGATTTTCGTCAAAAATATCCTCGGCGATGTGTTTCACCGCGAGGCGCTAAAGTCAGCGCATGTCGCCCTGATGGATATTGACGAAACCCGGCTGGAAGAGTCGCACATTGTGGTACGGAAACTGATGGACTCAGCGGGCGCTTCTGGCCGGATTACCTGCCATACCCACCAGAAAGCGGCGCTACAGGATGCGGATTTCGTGGTGGTCGCCTTTCAGATTGGCGGCTATGAACCCTGCACCGTGACCGATTTTGAGGTTTGTAAGCGTCATGGCCTGGAACAGACGATCGCCGATACGCTGGGGCCGGGCGGCATTATGCGCGCGCTGCGGACCATCCCGCATCTGTGGCGGATTTGCGAAGACATGACGGAAGTCTGTCCGAAGGCCACCATGCTCAATTACGTCAACCCGATGGCGATGAATACCTGGGCGATGTATGCCCGTTATCCGCATATCAAACAGGTCGGCCTGTGCCATTCGGTACAGGGAACGGCGGAAGAACTGGCGCGCGACCTGAATATCGATCCCGCCACGCTGCGCTACCGCTGCGCCGGCATTAACCACATGGCGTTTTACCTGGAACTGGAGCGCAAAACGGCTGACGGGACTTATGTCGATCTCTATCCTGAATTGCTGGCGGCCTATGACGCCGGACAGGCGCCGAAGCCCAATATTCACGGCAATGAACGCTGCCAGAACATTGTGCGCTATGAGATGTTCAAAAAGTTGGGCTACTTCGTCACCGAGTCATCAGAGCATTTTGCCGAGTACACGCCGTGGTTTATTAAACCGGGACGCGAGGATCTGATTGCGCGCTACAAGGTGCCGCTGGATGAATATCCGAAACGCTGCGTAGAACAACTGGCGAACTGGCATAAAGAGCTGGAGGAGTATAAAACCGCCGAGCGTATCGGCATCAAACCGTCCCGCGAGTACGCCAGCACCATTATGAACGCTCTGTGGACCGGCGAGCCGAGCGTGATTTACGGCAATGTGCGTAATGAGGGGCTGATTGATAACCTGCCGCAGGGAAGCTGCGTGGAAGTGGCTTGTCTGGTGGATGCCAACGGCATTCAACCGACGAAGGTGGGGACGATCCCTTCTCATCTGGCGGCGATGATGCAGACCAACATCAACGTGCAAACGCTGTTGACCGAAGCCATCCTCACGGAAAACCGCGATCGCGTGTATCACGCGGCGATGATGGACCCTCATACCGCAGCGGTGCTGGGTATCGAAGAAATCTATGCGTTGGTTGACGATCTGATCGCCGCGCATGGCGACTGGCTTCCGGCCTGGTTACGCCGTTAATCTCCAGCCGCGCTGGACGGCAGATCCGGCGTTTAACCTCTACTAACAGAAGGCGGGCGCTGGTAACAGCGACCCGGTACCCTATGAGCATCTCTCTGACAACAAAGCTGAGTTACGGGTTCGGTGCGTTTGGTAAGGATTTCGCCATCGGCATTGTGTATATGTACCTGATGTATTACTACACCGATGTGGTGGGACTCTCGGTCGGCCTCGTCGGCACCCTCTTTCTGGTCGCGCGAATCTGGGATGCGATAAACGATCCCATCATGGGCTGGATTGTCAACGCCACGCGTTCGCGGTGGGGGAAATTTAAGCCGTGGATATTGATCGGCACCTTAACCAATTCGCTGGTGCTTTTCCTGCTGTTCAGCGCCCATCTTTTTGAGGGAACCGCGCAGGTTGTATTTGTCTGCGTAACCTACATCCTGTGGGGCATGACGTATACCATTATGGATATCCCATTTTGGTCGCTGGTGCCGACCATTACGCTTGATAAGCGAGAACGCGAACAACTGGTGCCGTTCCCGCGTTTCTTCGCCAGCCTGGCTGGCTTCGTCACTGCCGGTATAACGCTGCCGTTTGTGAACTACGTTGGCGGAGCGGATCGTGGGTTCGGCTTTCAGATGTTTACGCTGGTACTGATTGCGTTTTTTATCGCCTCGACTATCGTGACATTACGCAACGTCCATGAGGTGTACTCCTCCGACAACGGTGTAACGGCGGGCCGCCCACATCTGACGTTAAAAACGATCGTTGGATTGATATACAAAAACGATCAGCTCTCTTGCCTGTTGGGAATGGCGCTGGCGTATAACATTGCCTCTAATATTATCAATGGCTTTGCGATCTACTACTTCACCTATGTGATTGGCGATGCCGATCTTTTTCCCTATTACCTTTCTTACGCCGGCGCGGCGAATCTGCTGACGCTGATTGTCTTCCCCCGGCTGGTGAAAATGTTATCGCGACGGATATTGTGGGCGGGCGCCTCCGTGATGCCCGTTCTGAGTTGCGCAGGGCTCTTCGCGATGGCGTTGGCGGATGTCCATAATGCCGCTTTAATCGTGGCGGCGGGTATTTTCCTGAATATCGGGACCGCGCTCTTTTGGGTGCTTCAGGTGATCATGGTGGCGGATACGGTCGATTATGGGGAATTTAAGCTCAATATTCGCTGCGAGAGTATCGCTTATTCCGTACAGACGATGGTTGTGAAGGGCGGCTCGGCGTTTGCGGCGTTCTTTATCGCTCTGGTGCTGGGGCTGATTGGCTACACGCCGAACGTGGCGCAGTCTGCGCAAACCCTGCAGGGGATGCAGTTTATTATGATTGTCCTGCCGGTACTGTTTTTCATGATGACGTTGGTTCTCTACTTCCGCTACTACCGTTTGAACGGCGACATGCTGCGCAAGATTCAGATCCACCTGCTGGATAAATACCGGAAAACGCCGCCATTCGTCGAACAGCCGGATAGCCCGGCGATTTCTGTGGTAGCGACCAGCGATGTAAAAGCGTGAGCATGGTCTCTCGTGCAGGCCGGATAAGCCGGATAAGCGTAGCGCCATCCGGCAATTAACCGATAACGCGGCCCGGGAGAACGCCGGGCCTGCCAGGTTATTTCGCGCAGTTAGCGCACTGTTTGCTGACAATCTGCTGGAAGAAATCGTTGCCTTTGTCATCCACCAGGATAAAGGCCGGGAAATCTTCTACTTCAATTTTCCAGATAGCTTCCATGCCGAGTTCCGGATACTCGACGCACTCCAGATGCTTAATGCTCTGCTGTGCCAGTACCGCCGCCGGGCCGCCGATACTGCCCAAATAAAAGCCGCCATGTTTTTTACAGGCATCCGTGACCTGCTGACTACGGTTGCCTTTCGCCAGCATGATCATACTGCCGCCGTGGGATTGCAGCAGATCTACATAAGAGTCCATTCGGCCTGCGGTGGTGGGGCCTAATGAGCCAGATGGATAACCTGCCGGAGTTTTTGCCGGACCTGCGTAATAGATGGGATGGTCTTTAATATACTGCGGCAGGTCTTCGCCGGATTCAATACGCTCTTTTAGCTTCGCGTGGGCGATATCGCGACCTACGATAATGGTGCCCGTCAGCGACAGGCGAGTCGAGACCGGGTACTGCGATAGCTGGGCGAGGATCTCTTTCATCGGACGGTTGAGATCGACTTTCACCGCGTCGCCTTCGCCCGCCTGACGCAGCGCTGGCGGAATATACTGGCCCGGATTGTGCTCCAGTTTTTCGATCCAGATGCCTTCGCGGTTGATTTTCGCTTTGATGTTACGGTCGGCCGAGCAGGAGACGCCCATCCCCACCGGACAGGAAGCGCCGTGACGCGGCAGGCGAATTACGCGAATATCGTGGGCGAAATATTTCCCGCCGAACTGGGCGCCGAGGCCAAGTTTATGCGCTTCTTCCAGCAGTTCCTGTTCCAGGTGGAGATCGCGGAATGCCTGGCCGTGCTCGTTACCTTCCGTCGGCAGCGCGTCGTAATAGTGGGTGCTGGCGAGTTTAACGGTTTTCAGCGTGCTTTCCGCCGAGGTGCCGCCAATGACAAAGGCGATATGGTATGGCGGACAGGCTGCGGTGCCCAGCGTGCGCATTTTCTCAACGAGGAAGTTTTTCAGCTTGCCTGGGGTGAGCAGCGCTTTGGTCTCCTGATAGAGATACGTTTTGTTTGCTGAACCGCCGCCTTTCGCCACGCAAAGGAACTTGTACTCGTCGCCGTCGACGGCATAGAGATCGATTTGCGCTGGCAGGTTGCTGCCGGTATTGACCTCTTTGTACATATCCAGCGGCGCGTTCTGCGAGTAGCGCAGGTTATCTTCGATATAGGTATTAAACACGCCTTTGGAGAGCGCGGCTTCATCGCCGCCGCCCGTCCAGACGCGTTGGCCTTTTTTACCCATGATAATCGCCGTGCCGGTATCCTGGCAGGTCGGCAGAATGCCTTTGGCGGCGATCTCGGAGTTTCTCAGGAATTGCAACGCCACATATTTGTCGTTTTCGCTGGCTTCGGGGTCATGGAGAATGGCGGCGACTTGCTGCTGGTGTTCAGGACGGAGCATAAAAGACGCATCATGGAAGGCCTGCTGAGCCAGCAACGTTAACGCCTGCGGCTCAACGTTGAGGATAGATTCTCCGTTGAATTCACTGACGCTGACATAATCGGAGGTGAGCAGATAATACTCTGTTTTGTCTTCTCCCATCGGGAAAGGCGCCTGATAGATAAACTCTTTTTTCGACATGTGCTTCCAGCCTAATAGTAAGAAAATGTATTAAGAACCTCATGGGCCAGGCTCTAAGTCGCGCGCCGCGCATAACCGGGCGGCGCGCGCGGCCATTACAGGAATCCGTACATTGCGGCAAAGATCCAGCCAAAGACGCAGGAGACGCTCACGCCAATCAAACCCGGCAGAATGAAGCTGTGGTTAATGACGAAGCGGCCAATACGGGTTGTGCCGGAACGGTCAAACTGAATCGCCGCCAGATCGCTTGGGTAGGTCGGCAAGATATAGTAGCCATAACATGCCGGCGCAGAGGCCACGATATACGCCGGATCGACACCGATAGCCAGCGCGACGGGAACAATCGCCGCCAGCGCCGCTGCCTGGGAGTTAACAAACTTGGAGACCAGAAGCAGAACGATGGCATAGGCCCACGGATACTCTTTGACCATTTCGCCCAGCACGCCCTGAATTTCCGACATATGCGCGCCGAACATGGTTTCCGCCATCCAGGCGATCCCGTATACCGCGACAATCGCAATCATACCGGAACGAAAAACTTCGTTTTTTGAGATAGACGCAGGATTGGTTTTGGTCAGGATGATAATGAGCGCCCCGGTCAGCAGCATAAACATCTGAATGACCAGCACCATCGACAACGGTTTGCCGCCGAAGGTTGGACGTAAGTCGGAGTCCGCGCCCAGGAGAGCGACCACGGCAATCGCCGCCAGGAAGATCCACATCGCCAGCCAGTTGCTTTTCGGCAGTTTTTTATCCAGCAGCGTCGCGGTATCGCCGTACACGTACTGACGGTTTTCCGGTACGGAAATAAATTTCTGAAACGCTTCGTCTTTATCCAGATCTTTACCGCGGAACCAACTAAAAATACCGATTGCCAGGATACCGAGCAGGGTAGACGGGATGGTGATCGACAGCAGATCGAGGAACTCCAGATGTTTTCCGTCAAATGTCACGTTGCCCAGCATCGCTACCAGAGAAACAACGGCGACGGAAACCGGACTGGCGATGATACCCATTTGCGCGCCGATAGAACTGGCCGCCATTGGACGTTCCGGACGGATATTATTCTTGATCGCCACGTCATAGATAATCGGCAAAATGGTGTAGACCACGTGGCCTGTCCCACACAGAATCGTCAGGGTACAGGTGACGAACGGCGCCACAATAGAGACGTATTTGGGGTTGCGACGCAGCAGCTTTTCGGCAATCTGCAGCATCACATCCAGCCCGCCTGATGCCTGCAACGTCGCCGACGCGGCGACTACCGCGATAATGACCAGCATTACGTCAACGGGCGGTTTACCTGGCTGGAGATGGAAAACAAACACCAGAATGACCAAACCGATACCGCCCAACAACCCGAGCGCGATGCCGCCCTTTCGGGCGCCATAAAACAGACATATTAATATTATGAGAAGCTGTATACTAAATAACATTTTTATTTATCCTCGCGATAAACCCAGTCAATTTTGATAAATGGATCACAGCCATCTTCTGATTTGTGTGAATGAGCATCAGGAAATGGCGAATATTCAATGCGCCAGTGGCGACGATTAACGATTAAGCTTTTTACAGAGTTGCTTTAAGTAATTATTTTCTTGCGATGGTGATGTTCAGAGGGGAGTACCCTCTGGCGATGGGCAGGTGGAGTCAGCGAGAGCAGTAAATTATGATTTGTCTGTTTTAAAAACAGGCGTTTATTCTTTAATTTTTGTGTCTCGCCATCAGGTAAATCACGAGATAAAGCGAACAGAATGTGACTTATGTGATCATTGTCACGCCATTTTTTTAAATTATTAGTATGGCGTGTGGAGACGCGTATCTGCTCACCAATATACGTATTGTCCATAGGCGTAGCACAAGCTCCATTGCTACAAACATAATTTTATTTAAGTGTCAGGAAAATTCCGGACAAATCCCTTTTTTAATAAAAATACACACTCTCGGCATGGGATAATACTTAATTAACTTTTGTTAGCGTTTTGAAATTAAAAACAGCGCAGAGCGCTGTAATAATAGAAAATAACGTTAACAGGCCTGGGTTGAGTATATTTGATCTGACACAATTTCCCAGGTTTGTTATTAATGTGATAGCGTTTTTATTGGCATTGTTATAATAAATGTTACCAGGATATAACGCTTCGCGTCGGCTTTATGCGGTATCCTTACTGACAATATTGTTTCAGTAAAGAGTAATGTTCCGGCTGAACGCGGTAGCGGTAAACCGGCCTGCCGGTCACGCCGTAATGAATACTGGTAAACAAGATATGGCAATTCACCAGCCAGATGAGATATTTACGGCAGGAGACGCGCGAGATATTCACTTCGTTGGCCAACTCGTCGGTAGAAAATTCCTGCTCCTGATGCGCATCAATCCACTGACATAAGGTGCGTAGCGTTTGCTGCGTCAGCCCTTTTGGCAGCCGGCGAGGCTCCTGCTCGCTGGATGAATTACCGTGAATGAGCAGGTCAAGCTCAGACTGTTCGTAATACTGGCGTTTTTCCATCGCCGTTTTCTTACGTAGCCAGCCGGTCAGCGCTTCTTCAAAGCGCGTGGCCTGAAAAGGCTTGATCAGATAATCCACCACGCCGTAGTGAAGCGAATCTTTAATGGTGGCGGCGTCAGCGGCAGAAGAAATGACAATAACGTCACTTTTGCAGCCTGCGCTGTGCAGGACAGGCAGCAGATCCAATCCGTTTTCCTGCTGCATGTAGATATCCAGCAGGATTAGGTCAATGTGATTTTCACTGTTGAAGATAAACTCTTTCGCTTTTTCCAGCGTCGAAGCGGTTCCACAACAATGAAAACCGGAGATTTGCGCGACATAGCGGCGATTTAACTCCGCGACCATCGCATCGTCATCGACAATTAATACATTGATCATAGGCTGGTCCTTTTTCCATCCCAGGGTAACTGTACAAAAAATTGTGTGAAGATCCCAGGCTCGGACTCCACGGAAATTACGCCGCCAAGCGCTTCAACCTGCTGTTTAACCAGCACTAAACCGACGCCGCGTTCGGCGCCTTTCGACGAGACGCCTTTTTCAAAAATCGCCTCGATGCGCTCAGGTTCGATACCCGGACCGTCATCGCTCACTTCGCAATGCAGCCAGCCATGACGGTAGTGTAACGAGACGCTGATTTCGCCGCCGGATTCCTGGCTCAACGCTTCCAGCGCGTTTTCAATCAAATTACCCAGCGCCGTAATCAGCACCGTAACCTGATCTTCATTGTTATTATCCGGTAACTGGCTGTCGCTGCTTATCACCAGGCTGTGCCCGAAATCAGAGGCGCGAGTAATCTTACTGAGCAAAAAGCCAGCGATAATCGGCGACTTTATTTTACCCAGCAACAAACCGATCTCTTCCTGATAGTTATTGGCCGTCTTGATAATATACGCTTCAAGCTGCTTATAACTCTTCAGGTGCAATAATCCCAGAATCACATGTAATTTGTTCATGAATTCGTGGGATCGTTCACGGAGCGCATCCGCGTAGTTCACCATCCCGTCCAACCGCTGCATCAGTTGGCGAACTTCTGTTTTATCCCTGAAGGTGGATATCGCGCCGATAATTTCGCCGTTGCTGCGCACCGGAACGGTATTCACCAGCAGCAGGCGGCCTTTGACGATGATCTCTTCATCGCGGCGCGGCGTACCGTCACGCAACACTTCGCTAATGTCCACCACCTGCGACCAGGCATGACTCAGGGTGGATAATCTGGCGTCATCCTGCGTTTTTCGATAATCGAGCAGCGCCTGCGCCGCATGGTTAATCAACGTGACTTCGCCGCTATCATCCACGGCGATAACGCCCTCTTTGATTGACTGCAGCATCGCCTGGCGTTGTTCAAACAGGGTTGAGATCTCATAGGGTTCGAGGCCAAACAGGATACGTTTCAGCACCTTGACCAGCGCATACGTGCCTAATAACCCCACCAGAGCGCCGAACAGAATGGACCAGATAATACTGCCGCGGCTATTGTTGATCTGCTGCGTAACGTGACTGAGTTCCAGGCCAATCGCTACCACGCCGATCTGCCGGTGATGTTCATCATAAACCGGTGTGAAAACGCGCAGCGCTTTGGCAAGAAAGCCGCGATTAATGGCAACGTTTTCCTTTCCCTGCAGCGCGAGCAGAATGTCATCGCCTTTGAACGGTTGGCCGATTCGCTGCGTTTCTGGGTGTGAATAACGGATGCCCTGCATGTTGGTCACCACAATAAACAAAAAGCCATTATGCTGGCTCACCGCTTCGGCGAGCGTCTGAATGCCGCTTTCCGCAGGCGGTTTTTTCAGCCCCTCGCGAACTGCCGGAGAGTCCGCCAGCGAGCGAGCCACCGCCAGCGCTTTATCTGCCAGCGCGTCGCGCGTCATGCTGCTGATTTGCGAAAAATAGATCAGATGGACCACAACGAGCACCGAAAACAGAACGGCGCTGACCATCAGAATGACGGTGGTGCCGAGTTTCATGGGGCGTTTGCGTAACGCCCGGCATGGCAGGGAGTGTTTCATAGTGGACCTGAGCGGACGAATCGTAAGGTTATTATCCCTGATGAGGCGTCTAATTCAAAGGCATAGGCGATGTTGCTCCAGTGTTGAAAAGCCCGTCTTGCCTTGCAGGGGGCGCTACCTGCTCATGTCGACTGGCAAACGTCATGTCGTTAATTAATATCGCCGGATACCGTGATTGGTAATTTATTTTCATCAGAATTACATAAAATAATTTTTCATTAATTTTTATAATAACGTATGCGGTATCACATTTTATTTTTACTGACGTTCAGAATGCGTTTGATCACAATCAATCAGCACAAATATTTAATCTATTATGATTAGTTTTCATTACATATTATTAATAATTATGGAAGCAATGTGAGAAATAAAAAATGGAAATAAAAAAATGGCTGAACACAACCATAACCCGACGTGATGCTATTGTCGCTACTGCAAAAGTAGGGGCGGCGGTGACGCTAAGCCAGGCGATTACGCTGCCTTTTGCTACCACTGCCCAGGCGCAGGATACCCCGATACCGAAGGATGCCAACGGCGAAACCGTCAGGCACAGCGCCTGTCTGGTCAACTGTGGCAGTCGATGCCCGCTTAAGGTTATCGTGAAAAATGATCGCATTGTGCGTATTGAACCGGAAGACGCGAAAGATGACGCGGTATTCGGCGAGCATCAGATTCGTCCCTGCCTGCGTGGGCGTTCCAGTCGCTGGCGCGTCTATAGCCCGGATCGCATTAAGTATCCGATGAAAAGAGTGGGAAAACGCGGTGAAGGAAAATTTAAACGTATTTCATGGGATGAGGCTACGGCCTTTATTGCGGCGGAATTAACGCGTGTTAGCGAACAATATGGCCGGGAAGCTATTTATTATAATTATCAATCCGGCGCGTATTATCACACGCAGGGATCGCCCGCATGGAAACGATTGTTAAATCTCACCGGCGGCTATTTAAATTACCATAATACCTACTCGACCGCGCAAATCGCGACGGCAACGCCCTATATGCATGGTACCTATGTCGGTAGCCATTTTACGCAGATCGCGCATTCCGATCTGGTGGTGCTATTTGGCCTGAATCTCTCAGAAACGCGGATGTCCGGCGGCGGTCAGGTTGAAGAGCTGCGCCGGGCGCTGGAAACCTCGAAAGCCCGAGTCATTATTATCGATCCACGCTATACCGATTCGGTGATTACCGAACACGCCGAATGGCTACCGATTCGCCCAACCACGGACGCTGCGTTAGTCGCCGGCATCGCGCATACGCTGATTACCGAACAGCTTCTCGACGAGGCGCTGGTAAACCGCTATTGCGTCGGCTATGACCGTAGCACCTTGCCGGACACGGCTGCGCCTAACGCCAGCTATAAAGATTATGTTCTTGGCACGGGCGATGATGGTATCGCGAAAACCCCGGAATGGGCGGCGGATATCACCGGTATTCCGGCAACGCGTATTCGCCAACTGGCGCGCGAAATCGCCTCGGCGCGCGCCTGCTATATTTGCCAGGGCTGGGGGCCGCAGCGTCATGCCAACGGCGAACAAACCGTGCGTGCTATTCAGACGCTGCCAGCGTTAACCGGCCACTTCGGGCGGCCCGGCACCAACAATGGCAACTGGCCTTACGGTACGCCGTATGGCGTGCCATTGTTGCCCGTCGGTAAGAATCCGATCACAACCTCTATTCCTTGCTATCTGTGGACGGACGCCATTCAGCATCCGGAGAAAATGACCGCGACGACAATGGGTGTGAAAGGCGCGGACAGGCTAAAAACCGGAATTAAGCTGTTTTTCAACCAGGCCGGTAATACCTTGCTGAATCAGCACGGCGAAACGAACCGCACCCGACAAATTCTCGCGGATGAATCGCTGTGTGAAACCATTATCGTGATTGAAAACCATATGACGCCCAGCGCGATGTATGCGGATCTGCTGTTGCCGGAGACCAGCTATCTTGAGGCGGAAGACCTGGTGGACAGCTCCTATGCGGCGGGATCGCATAACTATATGATTGCGATTCAGAAAACCGTTAAACCGATGTGGGAAGTGCGCAGCACGTATGACATCTGCGCGGATATCGCCGGGCATCTTGGACTGCGCGAGCAATATACCGAGGGCCGAACTCAGGCGCAGTGGGCGGAGATGCACTATCAGCAGATCCGTGAAAAACGTCCATACCTGCCGGAGTGGAGCGTGGCGAAAGAGATGGGCGTGATTGACCAGCGTATCGCTACCGAGCAGCAGAGCCTTGCGTTTGCCGATTTCCGCGCCGACGCCGAGGCTAATCCACTCTCCACGCCGTCGGGCAAAATTGAAATTTACTCCCAGGCGCTGGCGGATCTGGCGCAAGCGTGGACGTTGCCAGAAGGCGAGCGAATTCCCGCATTGCCGGAATTTTGTCCGGCGAAAGAGTCGCATCTTAACAAAGCGCTGACGGCGAAGTATCCGTTGCAGTTAAGCGGCTTCCATACCAAAGGGCATACCCACTCGACCTACAGCAATGTGCTGATGCTACATGAGGCGGTGCCGGATGAAGTCTGGATTAACCCGATTGACGCCAGCGCTCGCCAATTGAAGTCCGGCGATCGGGTGCATGTATTCAATGACCGCGGCGTGGTGGAGCTTCCCTGTAAAGTGACCCAGCGCATTTTACCCGGCGTGGCGGCGATGCCGCAGGGCGCGTGGACGCGGCTTGACGGCAACGGCGTTGATGTCGGCGGCTGTATCAATACGCTGACCAGCCACCACCCTTCGCCGCTGGCGAAAGGCAATCCGCAGCATACCAATCTGGTTGAAATTAAACGCGCTTAAGGAGTGATGTACGATGAAACAGTATGGCTTTTATGTTGACTCCTCGCGCTGTTCAGGCTGTAAAACCTGCCAGGTAAGCTGCAAGGATAATAAAGATCTGGATGTCGGTCCGAAACTGCGCCGCGTCTATGAATATGGCGGCGGAAGCTGGGTGAAAGAGGGGGAAAGCTGGCATCACGACACCTTTACCTACTACCTCTCTATTGCTTGTAACCATTGCGATGAGCCGGTATGTGTCTCCGGCTGTCCGACCGGGGCGATGCATAAACGCAAAGAAGATGGTCTGGTCGTGGTGGATGACAGCGTATGCGTCGGCTGTCGCTATTGTGAAATGCGTTGCCCCTACGGCGCGCCGCAGTTTGATACGCAAGCGAACGTGATGCGTAAATGCGACGGTTGTCTTGACCGACTGGAGAACAATCTGCGCCCTATCTGTGTGGATTCTTGCCCGCAGCGAGCGCTGGATTTCGGCCCTGTCGATGAATTACGGGCAAAATATGGCACGGAGAATCAAATCGCGCCGCTGCCTTCAGCGTCGTTCACCCATCCTAACCTCATTATTAAACCGCATCCGAAAGCGAGACCCACGGGCGATACGGAAGGCGCAATCATGAACATTCGGGAGGTGCGCCATGCATGAGTTACCGCTGGTCTTTTTTACGGTCTTTACCCAGAGCGCGGTCGGCGCATTTATTCTGCTGCTGATTGGCGGCGCAATGGGGCTGGTCGCGCCGCGGCGCAAGGCTATTGGTCTGTTCTCGGTGATGTGCCTGTTTGGGCTTGGCGTCATTGTCGGCACCTTCCACGTCGGGCAACCGCTGCGTGCGCTGAATATGCTGCTGCGCGTCGGACATTCGCCGATGAGTAACGAGATTGTCTTGTCGGCGGCTTTTGCGGCGCTCGGCGGGCTGGGGGCGCTCGGTTTGTTGCTGAACCGGGCGACGCCGCTGTGTAACGCGTTGGTATGGTTGGCGGCGATAGTCGGAGTTGTCTTCTTATACGCCGTTCCGCAGATTTACCAACTGCCGACGGTGGCGACCTGGCGTTCATCTTACACCACGGCAATGATGATATTGACGCCGTTGATTGGCGGCGGCGCGTTGGCGGCATTGTTTGGCGTGCGCCGTCTGGGGCTACTGGTCAGCGTGTTGGCGATTTTGGTGAGCTTTTGTCTGCGCCCGGGCTATATGGCGACGCTGATGAGCGCCGATAGCGCTCTGACCGCCGCGCAGCATAGCTGGTTTACCGCCCAGGCGATATTGCTGGCGGCGGGCGTGGTCGGGGTGGTGGTCTGCGCGCGCCTGAAATCGAGCGCTGCGGTGCTGGCCATGACGGCTGTGGTGGTTATCGCGGCGGAGTTGGCGGGTAGGATTGCGTTTTACAATCTGTGGACGCTGCCAATGTAGTTTTTTGCCCGGTTTATGCCATGTAAGCCTGATCAGCGTAGCGTCATCAGGCGAAATATTTCAGGAGCTATTGCTATGCTTTCCCGTGCTGTTTTGCCGCGTATCCTCGGCGCACTGTTTTACTACTCCCCTGAGAGGCCGGAGGTGAAAGCGTTGTTCGATTGTTTGCCAACGTTGCCTGAGCTTTACCCCTGGCGCGATCGCGGACCTATTGAATCACTGTGTGCGTCATGGTCGCTACCGGATGATGATGCGCTTACATGGCAATTTTCTGTGTTGTTTGAAGGCCAGGGAAAGATGCCCGTCCCGCCCTGGGGATCGGTCTATCTGGAAAAAGATAATTTGCTGATGGGGGAAACCACCGCCGATTATCGAGCTTTTTTACAGTCGCAGGGAATGGTATTCACTGACCGTGAACGCGAGCCGGAAGATCAGTTTGGCCTGATGCTATTGGCCTGTAGCGATCTGCTGGCACGAGGCGACAACGTGGCGGCCAACCGGTTACTGGAGGCGCATCTGCTGCCCTGGGGATTCCGCTATCTGGAATTGCTGCAACGCAATACCGTTAGCGCCTTCTATGCCCGGCTTGCCGTCGTAGCGACCTGTTATCTGCAGGATGTTCAGCAGCAACAGGGACTACAGCCTGAGAATAAACGGTTGTTTTTCTGAGGTATTGGTCGGGTTTTGATGGCGTGCCGTAATACTTGTGCCGCCATCGTGCCCGCTGTTGCGTCAGCGGGCACAGTTTACTATTACAGCTCCGGCGTCTTTTTGAAACCGGTCAGCATCAGCACCAGGCTCTGTTTTGAGTCCGCTGGCGTGAAGTCGTAGTGATTTCCCTGACGGTCGCCGCCGATATACCAGGATATTTCCGTTTTCCCTTCCGCCAGCGCTTTGCGCACCGCTTTATCGACATCAACCATGCGATACTCATGTGAATGGTCCAGATATAACACGGCATCGGAACGGTAGTTGATCGCCGGTTTATTGTTCCAGGACACGGTACTGACGTGCCAGTCACTGCTGGTCGGGTAAAAGAAAATTTGATCGGCGCCGTTCGTTTCCGTTTTGCCGCCAAAAAGGCGAATACGGTATTTGAATAGCGAAGCGTCCATATTGGCAGGCAGGGGCGGGATCTTAAATTTCACCAGCGTGAGCGTTTCCGGGTGCTGCGTGCGTCCGCCATTTGTCCAGTCATCCTGTACGTACAAGGTATCGACGCTGGCATGAGGCTTGTCATCTTCGCTGCTTACCCAGGTATTTTCTTCCGCTTTACTGTAGGCGTAAGGAACCGTAGTGCCGCAATCCAGTCCCTGATTCATACACAGATCCGTCATAAACTGCGCGCCATCTTCCGTCCAGCCATTCATAAAATCGGCATGGGCGGTATAAAGACTTCCCCAGCGCTCTTCCCGGGTTTCGCCATGCATTACCGGGTCCATCGACAATTCTACTTTGGACGTATCCAGCGAGGAGATCTGCGGGAGTACCCAGGCGATGTTCATATTAACCGTCGGGATTTTGACCGGATAGTCTGCGGAACATTTCCCGTGGTCGGCATAGATAGCGTTATTGTGGCTATGGGTTGGTTTCAGGTTGACGCCATCCCAACAGTTGGGGAAAGCGATCCCGATATTAAACTGGACGGCATCGCCCGCTTTACGCAGGCCGCATATTTCGCCTACCTTGTTGGTGTAACCTTTGCCGTTGGCACATAAAAAGGTGATTGCGGAACTGGGGCCAGTACCGTGATGATCGCCTGCCAGTAACTCCAGCCCGGCCGGGAATGGATGGAGCGGATATTGCGCTACATTTGTGGATTGATAATAGGTCTTTTGGTAGGCCGGATTTACGATTTCACCATCAGGTAATTTCATGGACGGCGCCCAGTAAGCGGAGCTGTCGGCTTTATTATCACAGGTGGTATCTGGTTGCGCGCGCAACGTCTGGTAGGTAGAGACCGCGTCGGTGTGGGTGTTGCCAAAAAAGTCATGCCACATCGCCTGATTCGATTTACCAAACATCATAATCGCGTCATCGCCCAGCGTGTGGTGATAGCCGCACACGACATGCGCCTGAGGACCGGCATGGGCCGGGAATGCGCCAGCGGCAACGAGCGTAGCCAGGCTGACGGTAATAAGGTTGAGTTTCATTTTTTTGCTGCCCGGTTGAATAGAAGTGGGAGCAGCAATAGCAGATCAGATTGCGGTGTTACATCTCATTAATTATCACTTTTTGTCATTTGCCCTGCATACAGGGGCGAATTTGCAGACGTACTATTTAAATAATTAGCCGAAACTACCCTCCTCTTGATTATGTCAATTTACAAAAAAGGGACGTTAGTGATTAAAATCGGGCTTTTTGTGATAACCCTCACTATTTCATTTTGCCTATGCTAATGGCGCTCGCCATAACCGAATAACGATTCTATCGGACATCGGCTTTATTTTTAAGAAATGCGTTACGACATCAGTCGTGACGCGATCTGCTATGGATTTTTTATGAGATTACTAAAACGCGTTATTGTGGTTGTACTCTTGGGCGTGATTTTATTTATGGTCAGGGACGATATACGCTATGTTTATCAACTGATCCTCAAATATGGTGATAAACCCTCGGCGCTAGCACTGAGTAGCTATAAAGCGGTTATTCAGCAAAAACCAGTCGCAGGAGTTAAGAGTAACCTTTCAGGTTTGACCTACTCCGCCGAAGACAGGATGCTTTTCGCCGTTATTAATAATCCCCCTGAACTGGTCTGGTTAACGACAGAAGGGCAGCTGGTAGGGCGGATGCCGCTGCAGGGCATCCACGACCCGGAGTCTATTGCATGGAGTGGGGGCAACCAGTTCCAGATAGGCAGTGAGAAAGATGGCGCGGTCTATAAAACACAGGTGGATATTCAGCGCGGCGCCATGCAGATAATCTCCATGGTGAAGCTTGAGGGCTATGACAAAGCAAAAAATAAAGGGCTGGAAGGTACGGCATGGGATGCGAAAAATGAGAGATTATATGCCGCCAAAGAAAGAAAACCCATAATGATCAAAGAAGTAGAGATGAGCAAAAATGGTATCACCAGAGCGTTGCCTTCTGCCATCACTGCAAGTGTGAGCGATGTCTCCGGACTTGAATACCATGCCCCAACGGATTCGCTGCTGGTGTTGTCGGACGAGTCAAAAATGATTCTGGAAGTCAGTTCCGAGTGGCGGGTGCGCGATCGATTGTTCCTGACGGCGGAGTGGTCAGGGCTCAGAGACGATATCCCCCAACCAGAAGGGATAGCCATGGATAATGAAAATAATTTGTATATTGTGAGTGAACCAAATCTGTTTTATAAATTTTCGTGTGATATACAGAATGACTAAAATCTATTTTTACTGTCACAGTATGCTAAAACAGAACAAGGTTATTAATACCATGATTTGACGATTGTTTGATTCGTTGATTCATTGTTGGGGATATTTATGTTTTACTTACCTCAGTAACGGATTACTTTGTGGTGTAGCGTAACGGTAATTGTCCTCCTCATATTTGCGGCAGCGTAGTCTGCCGCTTTTTTTTATAAATTAACTCTCCCTGTAATAATTAACAGACAATAAATATTACTCTGTTTTTTTCAGGAGGCCTTCGAAGAGACCTCGCAGGGTGATGTTTAGTTATCAGGCATAATATTCTTCATCAACACTTACCGAATGCCATGTCGCCTCGCTAAGCGAAATCATTTCATCTACGCCGGAACTCTTGTTAACCGGGGTTTCCGTCGGCGATGTGCCTGTAGATGTTCCATTGGCGGTGGCGCTATTACCGGCGGGATCGTTGGCCGTAATGGTGTACTGATTTGCCCCCGACAGAATAGCGGATTGCGGAACAGAAACATGCCAGTTACCGGTATCGTTATCAACACTGGCGGAGTAGAGTCGATCGTCAGCCAGCCGATAGACAGCGAAGAATTACCCCATAGCGTTTGCGGAACGAACACTGATTGAACAGCTTTCATTCACTGCTGTTCCCGGAGATTTTATGGGTATTATCGGTACATCAGGTTCAGGTAAATCTTCTTTAATCAAAGCACTATCAAATTCCAGTCATTGCTATACGGGAACAGTTAAATTAAACAACGTAGATATCACACCGATCTCTGAAGATGATATCCAGAATTGCCTTGCCTACCACTTTGGCAACATTTTAGAAAAAATTACGTAATATCGACTGATATGTAAAACTCATTCAGCATCAAATGGATTAATTCAACATCAGTAGTAATATCCATTTTTTTATAGGCTGATCTCTTTTGTGTTGAAATCGTTTTTATATTTCGATCTAATAAATTTGAGCAACTTTTAACAGATAATCCTGCTGCCACGTAATAAATAACTTTTTTCTCGCTCAGTGTTAGGTCGAATTTTTTAGCGAGCAACAGAATCCCATCTCTTATATTAATATGTTTTGCTTTGTTCTTATACTGCATTGTCAGATATCTCAATTAACATATTGATGACGAGAGGAAGATAAAAACGCTAAAAATTCCGATGGTGTAGTTTTGAAATGTTTTTTAAAAACGCATGTAAAATAAGAAGCACTATCATAACCACACATATAAGCCACTCGAGTAATATTATATTCACTATTGCGTAGAAGTTTTGTCGCTTTATTCATTCGCGCATTAAGGTAAACTTCGCTGAATGAGGTGTGCTCTTGTTTCAATTTCCTTTTTAATGTGGAACAACTCATATAGAGTGAGTCAGAAATATCCTTGAGCGCCCATTTTCGACTTATGTCGCTTATAATAATATTATAGATGTTTTCGGCTAATGTATTTTGCGATAGTTCTCTGAAGAGAGCAAATGCTTCGGGTTCATAGATGAATTCTGAAAGTAGAAATCTTATTAAATATTCCTTTTTATCTTGGGATAGTTTCTGGCTTTTATTTGAAGAGTGTAAGAGGTTGAATACTCTTGCTACGCCTGTTTCTATTGGCGCTAACAGATGTTTTGTCGTCGGTTTTGTTAATGGGGCCGAAAAGTCTGCATGTTCATACAGAAAAAAATTATAAGCATTTTTTATTGACGCAGAATCTAATTCAATTAAATTATAATTTAACTGTTCATGAGTCTCTTCCATAGTGATATGAATAGTTTGATCTTTAGCTAAAAATATTAACATTGGCCCTGATGCCGTAATATACTCCCCGGACGATGTCGTAATTGAAATTTTACCCGTGGTGAGCTTGATGAGTACGGACTGCAGTAAATTTAATCCCTGAAGTGATAAGGATTTCCTCTGCCAGTTTTGCGCTGATTGTAAACATTCAATACTCCCCACCTGGACAGGTGAGGGATTAAATACTTTTAGCATGATAATTTCCTTTTATTAAATGTGCGTGTAAATCAAAAATTATTCTGAAAAATATTTCAAAAGAAAACTAATATATAGCTATATAATTATTTGCGAACTTAAGGTATCAGGTGGCGATCTTTTCATTTTCTATGGAAAATGCTATTTTATATTGCATTTCTACATATTATAGTATCGTTAAAAAACTATGTCGCGTATAAAAAAAAGATGGAAATTTACAAGAATTGGCTCATGTTATTATCAATTTATCTCTTTAAAATTTGAATTAAGTAATAATTGCCTTTAATCTTTTAGAGAATAGCTCTTTAATTTCATGGGGGTAGTTAGCATGAGGTCTAAGATCTGATGTTAATTTGTGATAAGGTTTATCCTGGAGGTAAATATTAACGCTCTCGGCCAGGAAAGGCATACAACGCGGTAAATATATACGGCGGCGGGTAGATGGCGTAGCGATATCCGGAAGTTTGAGGGGAGGGGAAGCATTCAATCGTATGGTTGGCTTTATGAAAAACGGTGTAACACGTTATTGAGGATCTTTGATCTTACCCAGCAATAGTGGTCACGTGACTAAGTGAGTAAACTCTCAAGCAAGAGGTGACTCATATGAAAAAACCAGCATCAACCACCAAAAAGCCACGCAAGCAGCACAGCCTGAATTTCGTCAGGAAGCCCTGAAACTGGCTGAACGCATTGGGGTGGCCGCTACCGTCCGCGAGCTTAACCTGTATGAATCACAACTCTATAACTGACGAAGCAAACAGCAAAATCAGCTCTCTTCTTCTGACCGCGAACAGGCGATGCCCGCAGAGATCGCCCATCTAAAACGTCCACTGGCAGAAGGGGATGAGGAACTGGCCATTCTCCAGAAGGCCGCGGCATACTTCGCGAAGCGCCTGAAATGAAGTATGTCTTCATCGAAAAACATCAGGCTGAATTCAGTATCAAAGCCATGTGCCGTGTACTTCAGGTTGCCCGTAGTGGCTGGTACGTCTGGCATCAGCGTCGTCATCAGATAAACCAGCGTCAGCAGTTCCGCCTTGTCTGTGATAACGTCGTCCGGGAGGCATTCAGTGACGCAAACAGCGCTATGGTGCGCCACGCCTGACGGATGTATAACATAAAAACCGTGGCGGCCAGCCTGCGATGCGTTACAGATGGTGCAATGGCGGCGTAAACGACTGGGAAAAGTCAGCGTGCATACAGACAGAGGTGGTCAGTACTATTCAACGGATTAGCAGAGCTTACTGAAACGACATAATCTGCGGGGGAGTATGAGCGCCAGAGGCTGTTGTTATGACAATGCCTGTGCAGAAAGCTTCTTTCACACGCTGAAGGTGGAATGTATTCACGGAGAGGACTTTGCCAGCTGGGAAATAATGCGGACAGCAGTGTTTAATGATATCGAGTGTGATTACAATCAATGGCGTCGTCACAGTGCCTGTGGCAGTCTCAGTCCGGAACAATTTGAAAACCAGAACCTCGCTTAGGGTTGTGCCCATATTACGCGGGTAGGATCAGTCCATTTCTGTAGTCTGCCTGTTGTTCTTCATCGTCAGTTGAAGTAACAGCTTTACCTCCGGCTACAGTAAGGATGATTGAAAAAATCATTTTAATGGCTTCAGCCAGCCCATTAAAAAATTACTTTCCAACTATCTGATTTATTAGAGGTATTGTCTTTCATTAAGATAGCGAGTCCCGGTGGTTTAAAAATAAAGACACAGTATTATAATGAAAATAACACATCATTAAATATTGAATTTGCTAACTCGTTGTGTGATGCTGAAATGATTTTATTGCATATTATTAATTTCTGGGATGAATGTTATGAATGGAAAATTTTTGTGTGGTTTATTGGTTTCGCTATTAATTAGCGGATGCGGTGACGATAACACCCCTACAGAGAAAGTCTTGAAAGAACAATTTAGTAATCAATTTCATGGGCGTCTTATCCTTGATTCAATTGATATCAAGGAAACATCGGTTGATGGAAATAAGAGAACATATGCTGCTGATGGCTTACTTTCTACTGGCTACGATCTATATACGCCAGTTGCCTCGTTAACTGATTATATTGTTGTTCAAAAATCGTGGGATAAAGGCAAAGATATTAAATTCTCAGCAACTTTGAACAGTCTTGGTAATAAAGATACTGGATGGAAAACAATATTTTCTTCATTACAAATGTCAGAAACACCAAAAGGCAATCCAATTCCTAATGTTGAAACTGACGGTAAATATATCATCATGGATGGAGCAGGTTTTGATGATAAAATAAATGCAATTAAAGATGAATATGCCAGGAAGAAATCAAAACTAAACGAATTAAATAATGATATCGCAAAAATTAAAACTAATATATTAGTTATTAATAAAGAAATCGATGAGTATTGGGGGAAAGGGGAAGATGGAAAAACACAAAGCCGTTATTTTGTTCAGCGTGATTTGAATAAAGAGCTGGAACTCTTTAATAAAGAAAATGCTCCTTATTATTTTGAGAAGAAGTACAATACTGAAGTTTTCGACCCAGCAATGAAGGCTCGCCGGGAAAAATTAAAGAATTACAGATTGAGTGATTTTGATGACATAAGGGCGGAGAAACGTGCTGTATTAGAAAAACATAAAGAAGAATACTCCGTAAAATATAATGAAATTAATGAGAAGATAAAAGCGAAAATGAAGGTGCTCGATGATGGTTTACAAGAGTTGATAGCAAAGAAACGTGGTCTCATACAGCAGCAATCAACCATCTCAGACGAGATTCGCAATCTTGATTATCAATATAAAAATTGGGTAAATTTTATGGAAGAGCTAAATAAAAGAAAATAACTGACTATTATTATGAGTGATAAAAAAGAGACTGAAATCTGGTCTCTTTTTTTGAGCCTGTCAGTAATTCTATATAACTGCCAATATATTAAAGGTGATTGCTCAGGCGGTCACCGAATTCGATAATAAAGCGGCCCATCGCCAGTCGCCAGTTCTGGATCGGCATACTCCATTTTTTTGATGCATCCTTGATTGCCAGATAAATAACTTTTCGTACCGAGTCATCCGTCGGGAACACTTTGCGTTTCTTAATCGTGGCACGGATCACGCTGTTCAGGGATTCGACTGCGTTTGTAGTGTAGATGGTAGATGGTCTTGCGGATATCCGGCGGATAACTGAAGAGCGTATTGAGGTTTTCCCAGTGCGCACGCCAGCTTTTGCTGATTTGCGGATATTTCGGGAAGACGCTGTTTATCGCATCCGGGAAGCCCTTCAGACCGTCCACACAGGCAATCAGGATGTCCTGAAGGCCCCGCTTTTTCAGCTCCGTCAGCACGCTTAGCCAGAACTTTGTGCCTTCATTTCCGGACAGCCACATGCCGGCAACGCTTTCTGACCTTCGGTATTGATCCCCAGCGCAGGGAAAACTGCTTTGTTTATCACACTGCCATTCTGATGAACTTTGACAACATACAGTCCATATAAACAAAGGGATACAGCGTATCCATTTGTCGGTTTTGCCACTCAGTGACCTGCTCTTTTACGGCGTCGGTGACTTTAGATATCAGCGTTGGCGACACATTGGAGTCGTACATTTCTTTGAAGGTGGCAACGATTTCGCGGGTAGTCATGCCTTTGGCGCAGAGGGATAAAATCTGGCTTTCCATCTGCGTAATGCGCGTCTGGTGCTTCTTAATCAGCTGTGGTTCGAAGGTATTTTCACGGTCACGCGGCGTGTTCAGTTCGATCTCGCTGTTATTGCATAACACCGTTTTTGACGAGTAGCCATTGCGGGTGTTTGAGCCTGTTTTGGGCGCATTTTTCTCATACCCGGGGTGGTCAGCCAGCTCCGCATTGAGCACTGTTTCGACGGTAAGCTTCGTCAACATGCGGGAAAAAGCATGGAGATCGGCTTCGGTTTTAAGGCCTTCAGCCACTTCAGCCGCAAGGGCTTTAAGTTTCTTTTCGTCCATAATTGCCTGTCTCTGTTGTTGGAGTGAACATATCAAAAACAGGCAATTACACAATTTTAATTACAGTCTCACGCCCGGTCGTCCCTACGCAGTTGCACTTCCTTTCATTTGCTGTGGCCAGTTTGCGGGAAGACTTTCACCTTCAGTAATTAAGTTCGGGGCGTTCTTCTTTACTCAATAAATTATTTTTGTCGTTCAGCTCCTCACGGACTTTTGCCAGTGACTTCTGAAAAGCCGGGATTGTTTGCAGCCTTGCAAACTCTACTGCTCCCACATAACGGCCAGCATCAACATCGCTTTGCCAGTGAGCACCGCATATCACTCTGCTTTGCCCGAACTCCCATCCTCGTCTGGCGAGCTCCTGCGCGCGTTCCGGTCTGGCCTGGGATAATACTAATGCCAGAAGTGTACCATAAGCAGTATGCCCGGAAGGGTAAGAGCCATCTTTTCGCAAAGTATTCTCATCTTCAGGACGGCAGGTGGAATGATTAAATAAGACAAAGGGACGAGTACGCATATAATATTTTTTTGCCGAAGCAGTAGCGTAGTAGCCGCCCATTGTCAGAAGATTCTTTAACATATTCCAGGTTTCTGGCGTATCTTTGGGGTTAATTTTAGCACCCACTACTGGCGAGAATATTCTGGCTATATTTTCCACGCTTACATCTGCATCCTCAGCAGCTTGTTTCCATCGCGGGGAACCCTTTATCGCATAGCCCTTAAAATAAGCCTCCTTATCATAGCGGAAAGCCGGATCATCATTACCTGGCGGTGGTGGTAAGTAGAACTGACTGTTCACTGATTCTTCAGGAGAATGAAAGGGTTGCACTGTTTCTGCTGATGTATATTTAGCTACGATCAGTGGTAGAAAAAATACTAAATAACGACTTTTCATAAAGACTCACTCCGGATCAGGCAATAATAAACAGATGTAATCCTATAATGATTTATTGCAATGGTTATTCAACATACAGGTAAAAAAGCAGGACGCTGCACTGGTATTATTGTCTGTCCATACCGGACTGACTGCAGCGGACAACAGAACAATACTGGTATTTCCGGCTAACAGCATTTTGTTTAACTTTTCTCCCCGGTTATTTTTTATCTGCGTGCCTGACTGACACGCATTAGGTTAAAATGTTTCCGCAATAACAAACTATGAATAAGTATTTTAAATTATGTGCCCTATTACCCCGACAACTACCATCAGTCATGATGTGCTGAGTATTAATTTATGATTATGAACAAGAGTCGGAAACAGTATTTAAGAATAAAGAAACCGACAAAGAAAAAATGCCAAAATTGGCGAAGGGATTATTGTTGTCAGTGATGGAAAAGTTCATGGCGGAAATATTGGATTCACTTGTCGAGGCTAGCGAACCGTCAGATGGAGTGATACGCGTTATTACTGATAATAATCTCCCTGTAGCTAAGTAAGCTTTTGACCCTGGCCCAAATTCAGTACAGTGCTAAATCAGAGATCTTCGTCTTTCCGGAGACTTCGGATAAATTCAGCCGGAGTCATGTCATTTAATGATGAATGCGTTCTCTCATGATTGTATTCCCTGCGCCAGTTGTCGGGTTTTTCCTGCGCATCTTCCAGTGACAGGAACCAGTGAATGTTCAGGCATTCATCCCGCAGACTGCCGTTAAATGATTCAATAAACAGGTTATCTGTCGGCTTTCCGGGGCGCGAGAAGTCCATTGTGACGCCGTGTTCATACGCCCATTTATCCGGACTTTTTGAGATAAACTCGCTGCCGTTATCCGTCTGGATACGTACCGGCAGCCGCTTATCCGGCACCCGCAGTGCCTCCATTATTCTGACCACATCCTCGCCTTTTAACTATTTTCCGGCATGGATCGCCAGGCATTCCCGACTAAAATTATCCACTACAGTCAGCGCCCAAAAACGCCGCCCGTTAAACAGATTATCTGGCACAAAATCCATACTCCAGCACTGATCGACATGCGTCAGGACCGGGCGCTGCTGACGGCGTGCTACACTGACATGTCTGCGGGGGCGTTTTCTGCGCAGGTTCAGGCCTTCCGGACAATAAATCCGGTGGGTTTTCTTGTGGTTAACAGGCCATCCCTCCCGGCGCAACTGAATATGGATACGCGGGCAACCGTAGCGTATCCGGGGTTCCGCTATTTCCCGGATACGCAGGGTTATCGCCCGATCGTCACGCTGGCTCTGCCAGTGGTAAACGATTCTGCTCTGCATCAGCAACCCGCATCCCCGCCGGACGCTGATACGGTAAGCCTCCAGCAAAAATGTCACCACGACCCGCTACTCTCTGACCCTAAAAGGATTCTTCGTTATTGCTATCAACCAAATCAGTTATGAGGTGATACAAAACTGTCGAAACACTGTCATCTAGCCAAGTGATACACAAAATACACAGTGAAACACTAACTCGTATCTATATGATAAATATAAAAATAAAAAAGTTGGCACGCATAATGCTGAACAGCATGTAACAGTATCTTTTGCCATAGACCATCAATTAAATGAGTCAGGTAAAGTAGAGACAGATAAAGAGGGCATTAGAATGGATTGTACGGTAATTGTGGCAACTCATGGAAAGCTGGCAAACGAATTGATTGAAACAGTCGCAATGCTGGTAGGGCGTTATGAAGACGTTAGGACGCTTGATTTTATGCCCGGAGAAAATGTTGAAGGTCTTATTTTAAAAATGAAACGTGTGGTGGATGCCGTTCCCGGGGATATGCCAGTTTTGTTTGTGGTAGATATGTTCTCAGGGAGTCCGTTTAATGCATCTACTTACTTTGTTAAGCAACGAAAAAATACCAGGGTTGTCGCAGGTGTAAATATTCCTATGCTTGTTAATATTTTTCTTGAACGTCAGGAGTCTACATCGCTTGATCACCTCGTGGATATTGCCATCACCGTGGGACAAACTTCAATTAAACCATTGTAAAACCAAGAGGCCAGAAAATGTCTACTGTATCCTTACTTCGCATTGATGACAGATTAATTCACGGCCAGGTAATGACTGGCTGGGTAAAACATATCAATGCAACTAAAATTATTATTATTGATGATGAGCTCGTCCATGATGATTTTATGATTTCTGTATTGGAAATGGCTGTACCCAACCATATGACACTGAACATTTTTAATGTTGCCCAGGCAATCGACGTGCTGAGTAATGTTAAAGACGATGGCGAAGATGACAAAATTATTATTCTTGTAAAAAGTCCGATTCCGGTACTGGCACTACTACAAGGCGGTGTTAATTTTGAAGAATTAATCGTTGGTGGCATGGGTGTAAATGAAAAGCGCTCTCGACTATATCGTAATCTGGCAGCGTCAGACGTTGAACGTGCGGCATTTAGAGAAATCAATCAGTTAGGAGTACCAATTAATATAAAGGTATTGCCCAGCGATGCCCCAATGGAGCTAATACCTTACTTATAAGTACGATCATAATAACGCAAATATACTCTACAAATATAAAGGATAATATATTATGCTTCTCTCAGCTATTTTAGTCGCCCTCATTGCTATTCTCAGCAATTGGTGGGTTAGCCATTTGCTGACTCGTTCGTGGCTTTATCCAATTATATCGGGTTTTCTTGTCGCACTTGCACTTGGTTCCCCTATCGAGGGGATGAAAGCCGCGGCCTACATTAACCTTGCCTACCTCGGGTGGATGACAGTGGGCGGTACGATGCCCGGTAACCTGCCGGTAGCATCGGTTTTTGGTACGGCGATGACCATTTTAAGTGGTGCCGCGCCTTCAACCGCAGTGGTATTTGCCGTCCCATTTTCTCTGCTGGGGATCCTGACTTTTCAGGCATCGATGAGTTTTAACGCCCTGTGGGTTCACAAAGCAGAAGCGATGCTGGATCGCGGCAATATTACCGGTATGCGGATGATGAACTATATCCCATCCTTTTTTGTAAATATGGTGCTGGTCGGTATTCCTGCATTCTGCATGGTCTATTTTGGCGCGGATTTTATGAAGAACATGCTGACGATGATTCCGCAGAGCCTGGTTAATGCATTTGAGGTTATCGGCGGTATTATGCCAGCGCTGGGTATTGCAATGCTGGTCTCTTTCCTCGGTAAAAAACGTCTGATGCCATTCTTCTTTCTTGGTTTCTTCCTGGTTGCATATCTGAATCTGGGAATCATGGCAATTGCTGTATTTGCGGTTATCGCTGCGGTGATTATGAACATCAATGCTGAACAAAAAGTTTCTGCAACGAAGGGATAAGGGAGAAATTAAAATGGCAACATATCAGACTCTAAATGAATCTCAGCCCAACGAAACTCCAAATACCTCTACGCTTACCCGTAAAGAGTTGCTTAAAACATGGGCTTTAAACTATTCATCCGAAACCTGTTATAACTATGAACGTTTACAGGCTCTTGGACAAACCAGCGCCATGGTGCCGGTTATCCGTAAACTGTATCCAAATGACAAAGCCAGGCAAGTACAAGAGTTAAAAAAGTATCTTAACTTTTTTAATACCGAGCCTTCATTTTGTGGTCATGTGATCACCGGTGTTTCAGTTGCAATGGAAGAACAACGGGCCAATGGTGCCCAGCTACCACCAGAGGCCATTACGTCACTACGCTCAGGCTTAATGGGGCCGGTAGCCGGTATTGGTGATACTCTGCAAGCAATCGTATATTCCATTCTGGCGGCCATTGCCTGTAATCTTGCTATACAGGGAAATATAGCGGGTCCGATACTGTTTGAAGTTTTCTATAAATTCATCATGATATTCTGTAGCCTGAATATGTTCTTTCTGGGATACAGTAAAGGTCGTACCGTTATCCTTGATATTCTGAAAAAAGGATTAATGGATAAATTAACCGACGCATTTGGACTCATTGGTCTGATGGTGGTTGGTGGTATGGCGGCATCCAGAGTTAATATTATCACTCCGGCCTCAATTAACTTAAACGGAGTTACGGTAGTCTTCCAAGATATTTTAAATACATTGCTGCCATCGCTGATTCCATTATTGATAACGCTAGGTATCCTGAAAATGGTAAATAGAAAAATGAAGCCTAATACTGTAATCGCGGTTATCTTTATTGTCGGTATTATCTCCTCTTATCTGGGGATACTGGCAGTGCCTGTTACAAAATAATTGATTACTACTAATACTAGTGCCTGCGGGCACTAGTCTCTGAGGAAAAAAAGTATGAAAGTGTTATCATTAACTGAACTCGGTAAATTCGAGTTGCAGGAAAGAGCTATTCCTACGCCAGGAGCTGGAGAGGTTTTAGTTAAAATAGGTGCGGCAGGTATCTGTGGATCTGATATTCCAAGAGCATTTGTCAATGGTCCTTATCATTATCCTATTGTTTTGGGGCACGAATTTTCTGGTCATATTGTGGCAGTCGGCGAAGGGGTTAAAGAGGATCTGGTCGGTCGTAAAACTGCTATTTTCCCACTTATTCCTTGTAATGAATGTGCATTTTGTAAAGAGCGTTACTATGCGAAATGTACACATTACAGCTATTTTGGCTCACGTCAGGATGGTGGGTTTAGCGAATACCTCAGCGTGCCTGAATTTAACCTGGTATTGCTTGATGATGATGCAGATTTACGTGAAGCCGCTATGCTCGAACCGGCTGTTGTTGGTTTACATGTAATGCGTCGCGCGCATCTGGATCTTAATGATAGCGTCGTGATTTATGGCATGGGGCCAATCGGGATTATGATTGCACGCTGGGCGGCGATCTATGGTGCTAAGAAAGTATTGCTGGTTGATATTGACCAGAAGAAAATAGAGTTTTGTCGCGCCCTGGGATTCACAGATATCTGCGACGCAAGCCAGACAGATCCTGTCGAGTGGGTGATGCAACAGACAGAAGGCTATGGTGCTGATGTCTGTATTGAGGGCAGTGGCTCCTCCTCGGGATTCATTAACTCTCTGATGTCCTGTCGGGTATTTGGCAAAGTATTGATGCTGGGGAACCCACACGCTGACGTCAATATTCCGCGCGAAATCTACGATAAATTTATGCGTAAAGAAGCGCAGATTATGGGCGTCTTTAACTCTATTTATTCACAACGGCCACATGATGAGTGGAAAGATGCTGCTGCGGCTATTCAGTCCGGCAAGCTAAAAGTGAGCGATCTGATCACCCATGCCGTTCCGATGGAAGAGTTGTCTGCCTTATTTAATCTTATTCGCGACAGTAAAGTCCCCTTTTGTAAGGGAATGATGGTGATGTAAATGGCAACGAAAAATTATCGTGAAAATGTCGGAATAATCGAAAAAGAACTCTCAATGGTTCTGAGCAGAATTGATGAACGGCAAATTGATGAATATATTTCAACACTATTGCAGGCTGAAAAAGTTTTCTTTGTTGGCGTAGGGCGCGTTTTACTCGCACTTGAAATGACCGTCAAGCGTCTTAACCATCTGGGCATCAACGCCTGTGTCGTTGGGGCAGTTAATGAACCCCCTATTGGACCTAAAGATATTTTGGTAGTGGGCTCGGGGTCTGGTGAATCAATCTTTCCAAAGCATATTACTGCCTGTGCTAAACGCTATGATGCAAAAATTGTTCATCTGACTTCCAGCCCGACAAGTTCAATTGCTCAGCTTGCGGACGTTATTGTCGATTTTCACTGTGGCTCAAAAGGTGGAACAGGGGAATATATTTCGATTCAACCAATGACCACACTATTTGAACAATCTTTGGTCCTGTTTGGCGATCTTGTTTGTCTTGAGATTATGGCTATCAAGCAATTATCGCTGGCTAATGTGAAGCTTAATCATGCAAACCTTGAATAGTCGCCGTTGAAAACGGAGGAGAAGCAGAATGAAAGTAGTTGCATTGACGGCCATTGGTCACCTCGAGTTACAGGAACGTAACATGCCAGTCCCTCAAGCGGGTGAGGTATTGCTGAAAGTGATGGCTTCCGGGTTGTGTGGTTCGGATGTGCCAAGGGCGTATCAAACAGGCACGCTGAGTTTTCCGCGCGTACTGGGGCATGAGTTCGCCGGTCGGGTTGAGGCGGTTGGTTTGGGCGGCGATCCTGCATTGATTGGCAAGCGGATGGCCGTATTCCCAATTGTACCGTGCATGACGTGCGAGTTTTGCCAGCAGCACCACTATCCTCGCTGCCTGAACTACAGCTCTTACGGTTCCCGTCGTGACGGTGGTTTTAGTGAATATTTAACGGTTCCGGAATTTAATCTCGTCGAATTCCCTGATCATGTCAGCTACAGCGCAGTGGCCATGCTTGAACCGGCTACCATTGCTTTGCATGTCATACGGCGTGCTAACCTGGATCTGAATGACAGTATCGTCATTATTGGCGCAGGTCCGATAGGGCTAATGGCAGCGCGTTGGGCGACGATTTACGGTGCGCAAAAAGTCATGCTGATTGATGTGGATTCGAAAAAAGTCGAGTTCTGCCGCGAACTGGGATTCGAACATGTGTGCCTCGCCACTGAAGAGGATGCGGTTGAGTGGGTGTTGAAAGAGACTGATGGTTTTGGTGCGCATGTCACGATTGAAGGAAGTGGTTCATGCGCCGGATTAACCCAGGCGCTGTTAGCCTGTCGTGTTTACGGCAAAGTGATGCTGATGGGCAATCCGCATGGTGATATGCAAATTCCACGTGAAGTATATGACAAAGTAATGCGTAAAGAAGCGGTTATCGCCAGTGTTTATAACTCAGTTTATAAACAAATGCCGCACGACGAATGGGCTGATGCAGCCGCCGCGATTAGTTCAGGGAAATTACAGGTCAATGACTTAATTTCTCATCAGGTAGAAATCGACAGCGTTATAGATCTTTTTGACACATTCCACCATCGTCGTGGTTTTACCTGTAAAGGTATGATGGTTACAAAGGAGTAATATGATGAAATCCCCTTTAATCGCCCCCTCGCTAATGTGCATGGATTTATTACGGCTTGAAGAGCAAGTTAGTTTTCTGAACGATAAAATCGGTTATTTCCATGTCGATATTATGGATGGTCACTATGTTCCAAATTTGACACTATCGCCGTTTTTTGTATCGCAGATGAAGCGGGTGGCAAGCGCCCCCATTGATTGCCATCTCATGGTGACTAACCCGCAAGATTATATCAGTACCCTGGCCGACGCCGGCGCATCCATGGTGAGCTTTCATGCTGAAACGGCAAATGGGCAGGCATTCCGTCTGATTGACAATATTCGCTCAGCGGGAATGAAATGTGGATTAGTTGTAAACCCGGAAACCCAACTCGACATCGTTACGTTATATCTGGATCGTGTGGATAAAGTGACTATTATGACGGTGGATCCGGGTTTTGCCGGACAAGCATTTATATCCGCAATGCTGAAAAAGATTGCTGCCTTTGCAGAATATCGGCAGCAGCATCAACTGGAATTTTTAATTGAAGTTGACGGCTCTTGTAATAAAAACACCTATAGTGCATTAGTGGAAGCCGGGGCTGATGTGCTGATTGTCGGTTCCAGCGGTCTTTTCGGTCACTCAGAAGATATTGGTGAAGCCTGGCAGATTATGCAACGAGATCTGGCAGAAGCGCTGGCATAAGGCTCTAACAGGCGTTGGCATCCCGACGCCTGATAATCTTTTTACTCTTTTTCCAGCATATCAATAATGAAAAGTAGCTCGTCATCATTGAGTTTGACATCAAGTTTATCCTCCAGTATCTCATTGGCCTTTTGATATATTTTAAATAATTCGCTCATCAAGTATGCTTCCCGATTAAGTTTGTTATACGTTATGGTTTCATTACGAACCGAACGCTCTATCGCAACGCAGGTATGCACAATCATATTGAGTAAATTGGAACCGAATTCATCAAAGTGACGTTGTTCTTTCAACTGCTGCAGAAAAAGCATGACGATGGGCACGATTTTTTTCGGATTCAGGTAAGTTAAAAACTCTTGTAGGTATTGTTCAGCCAGTTTAGTAAGCGTTACCGGGTTTTTATTTTCAACCATCACCGGAAAAGCCCCACCGATGATGGTCTGGAATGTCAATTCACCTTTTGGTGAAAAGAAATCTGGCAGTGAAATATAGGGTACATCCAGTCCGGGGTTAATCACGCCAATTGAAAGCAACACCTGATATTCAGTAGTGATTTTATGCTTCGTATTGAGCACCTCTTCAACCGACAGGTTAATGATATGGATATCTTTACGATTCATCTCTTCCAGTACTGAGCTTAATAAATTTTTAAGTTTCCGGGCAATCCCTTCGCCAGAAGAGCAAATAGCCAGTACTGCCAATGGTTTATTGCCAGTAACTACCGCATTGTGTTCACTGACGCCGTAACCTTTGAAATGTTGCAGGCTCAAATAAATGTCATCCAGATCGGCATCCAGCAGTGCCGAGCGTCTAAGTGCTTCAATCACTAAGGGAGTAGAAACCATGTCCAGAGTTCTGACGGGGACATTACACTCTTGTGATAAGAGATATCCCGCCTGGATGAGCGATCCCATATCCACTAATAATAAAAATCCTTTTGCATTTGAGTAAGCTGTGATGGTTTGCTTGATTTGCGCAATGGCCTGGTTCGGGCGGATATCCAACGGCATATTGACGGCTGATATATTATCTTCAGCAATTAATATTTTTGCTATGTCGACCATGTTGCTGGCGATCATATCGCCATGGGTCGCAACGATAACGTGGATATGCTTATCACGTTCACGAACCACCAGCGAGGCCAAAAGAATGGTCAGATAGACAACTTCATCATCATTAATATCAATATCAAATTCTTTATACAGTCGTTTTTTGATTGTCAGCGCAGATTCATATTCTTCAAGGTTATCAACGCGATAATGTCTTATCCAGGTATTCGTGCGTGAGCGGGTTCTTTTTTGTATAATATTATTCAAATGGTACCCCAAAGACAGCAGAAATCCATGGCTGAACTCTTTATTCAACTGAAGCTCTAATTCATTTTTTAACGACTGACAGAAGACTAGTGTCGCATTCGGTAAACCGTGATCAACATGTTCAAGCTTTTTGGGTAAACTCAAGTCGATATACTGGTTGATTTCAGAAGTGATGTAATTATTTATATCAGTATCTGAAAACTTTTGCTCCAGCATGAATTGGATTTTCTTATCAATAACATCATAGACCTGAAAAGGAGTATTATGTTTATTTACATCAATATCTGTGTATAAGTCCAGGCCCGAATGTGAGTTATCAGGCATGATCGTGATAGTACCAGCCAGTGCATGCTGCAACCCAACCAGATAATCGTTGTCACGCGCCAGATTAAAAATTCCCACTTTGATATCAGAGATGAGTTTATCGTAAGTAATATTAAGCTGGTTAGGATTATTATCTTCGATAAAAAAGTGGGCGCATACGGACTGGATAGTCGATTTTAATTTACCCACGTTACCAGAGAAAGACGAGCCGATGATTGCTTTAGCACTGTCGGTATCAATAGTTATGGCGCAGTTGATTTTTCTGGCTTCGATTTCCAGCAGATATTTTAACAGATCGACCTGATCGCCAGGTGAACGTTCGGCAAGATTAGGAATATTGATTTTGATTGGGATACGCCGCAGAAAAGTGGAAAGCAGCGTAGAATTAGGCTCTTCGGTGGTGGCGCAAATAAGTAATATTTGTGCCTTACGACTACGCTGTGTCTCCCCTAGCAACCCATAAGTGCCTGTATCCATAAAATAAAATATCATTTCTTGCCCTTCAGGCGGCAAGCGATGAACTTCATCAAGAAATAACATTCCACCATCTGCTTCACTGAGTAGGCCAAATTTATCTCTGGTAGCACCGGTAAAAGCGCCTTTTACATGGCCAAAGATATGAGAAACCAATAATTGCGGATTACTGGCATAATCAGCACAGTTAAAAACGATAAACGGTGAATTTTTATCAAGCGCATTCTGATAAACAGCGTAATTATACATCAGACTGGCAAAAAGACTTTTCCCTACACCAGTGTCCCCCGTTAACAGCGTATGCAATCCATGCGGAGGATACATAACAGCAGCTTTAGCCTGATTGATTTGTTTTTTAATACTTCCGTTATACCCCAGAAAATACTGGAAAGGCTCTTTTTGTACATCAGGCACAGGCAGATTAGCACTCTGATGAATGGTTTTAAGGTTTTCTTTTTTGATAGAGTAAAGTACTGGGCGAGTGCCGGATTTGACTATTTTATTCTCTTTAATAAATTGATTTAAATAATTACTAACATTGGGCCTGGCAATATTTGTATATAGTGCAATCTGCTCAGTTGTCAATCCATTAGGAAAAGTGATACAAAGCTCACAAACTGCCTGAAATATTTTCTCTTTTCTGTTCATCGGAGATCACATTTTTTATAGGGTATTATGTTTGGCGCGCGCTTTTGTGTTGTTTTAGCGCAATTTCTATATTGAGCACGCCAATCGTGTAAACGGGAATGATATACATTGTTATAATCAACAACCGATCATTTCATAACAATGAAACGAATAAGTTGATGCTACATACCACAACCACATTGAAAGCGGCACTTCGTTTCAATGGGATTTCTACAATAGATATACACCTAAAGAGGAATTTTTACTATGACAATCAGTCTGCTATTTTCTTGTTGCTGGTAGGTAAGGTTGCAATAACCCGGCGCAACTAAAACGTTTCGCTTCTTCCCGGACCAATTACTTCTTGATGAACAATAGAACATAGCAAAAAAACGAGTTAATAAAATAGTAATACTGATCTCTTAAATCCTGTCAGTAGCACTGAGTACCTTTCAGACACAAATAAATCATTGTGATCGCGCTCGCATCGTGAACAATGTTGAGCCATGAGTTATATCAATATCAATGAAATCGATAGTTTTATTGAAGTTATGGGATGGACAATGGACAGCAATACTCAGGGATTCACTTCATACTGGCGTAATAGCTTAGCTGATGCCGAGTCTGGAAAAGGGGCATTCGAGCGTAAAGATGAAGATTCATTCAATGACCTGACGGTCAACCTTTACAAACTCTGGAACCGAATGGCATCCGGGAGCTACTTCCCACCGCCAGTTCGGCGGGTGGAAATTCCCAAAAGTGGTGGTGACCCAGGCCCAAAGATGAGCGGCTGATCGCCGAAGCGCTGGGCGTTGCGCCAGAGAAAATCTGGCCTTCTGGTTATAGCTAGTCAGGCCGGAGATGGGGGCTACGGATTTCCATTCCCAGAAAAGCAAAAACCCAGCCATAGGCTGGGTTTTCTGAATAAGTGGTGCCCGGACTCGGAATCGAACCAAGGACACGGGGATTTTCAATCCCCTGCTCTACCGACTGAGCTATCCGGGCAACGGGGCGCATTAAACCGTAAAGGGGCGCGGTCGTCAACGGCTTTACACGAAAAAAGTGATAAAAGCGCGCTGACTGCCTGCTTTTCAGGCAAAATGCATAAAATCAGTACCCGTCAGGTGAGCGCGCCACCCTGACGGCACTGTGCAAAACGCAGAATATCTTCCGCCAACCGCTGAGCGGTATCTACATCAGCCTGACTGCGGTTGACCAGCATTCGGCTGAGACAACCTTCCAGCACCAGCTCCATTTGCCTTGCAACCATCGCCGGATCGTCAATTTCCAGCGTGGTCAGTAGCTCATGGGTAAAATCATGTGCCGCGCGTTTTTGTTGATTAGCCAGTTGGTGAATAGGATGGGTTGAGTCGGGATAAAACGTACAGGCGGCAATGAACAAGCAACCAGGATAACGGTTATTACTGACACATTCCGAAAGCGCGCTGTAGCGTGCCAGTAGCTTTTGTTCAGCAGAAAGCGTCTCATCAAGAAGAAGCTGGCGTCGCCAGATATCTACCTGCTGACTCAGATAACGTAGCGCGTCATATAAAATGGCTTCTTTATCTGGCCAGAAACGCTGTAATGTGTCGAGTGGGCGATTTACGCGCTCCGCCACCATTTCCAGTGTAGTATCGGCTATCCCTTGCGTCTCCAGTAATTTCAGGGCTTCTCCCAGAATATCTTCACGTTGCACGGTATTCTCCTCCGTCTTTGCTTTTGCAAGTGTCGCTCACGGTTGGCGATCGTGCAAATGCGCGCTAAAGGTGGCGGCGTCCATAAAGCCGGTGACTCGCGCTTGCGGCTGTTCCTGGCCTTGGGCATCAAAGAACAGAATGGTGGGCAGCCCGAGAACTTGCAGATGCTTTAACAGCGCGACGTCCTGCGCATTGTTAGCGGTGACGTTAGCCTGCAAGAGCACCGTGTCGCCGAGCGCCTGCTGAACCCGCGGATCGCTGAAGGTATACTTTTCAAACTCTTTACAGGCCACACACCAGTCGGCGTAGAAATCCAGCATAACGGGTTTGCCTTTGGCCTGCGCCAGCGCCTGATTGAGCTCGTCCACGGTAGAAATAGCCGTGAAATTGAGGTGCGCTGGAGCTTGCGCGGATGGCGATCCGAACGCCCAATCCTGTAGAGGCCGCACGCTAATGAGCGCTGCCGCCAGTAGGATAATCTGTACGATACGCATCCACGCTCGTCTGGCCTGAAGGCTGGTGATAAAGGCCCAACCAAAGAAAGCGACGCCCAGCAGCGACCACAGACGTAAACCCCAAGCCTCGCCAATAATCCGCTCCAGTAAAAAGACCGGTAACGCGAGGATCACGAAACCAAAAGCGGTTTTAACATGCGCCATCCACGGGCCGCTTTTCGGTAGCAGACGGTTGCCAAACACGGTGACCAGCATTAGCGGCAGACCCATACCTAATGCATACAAATACAGCGTACCGCCGCCCAGCCACATGTTGCCGCTCTGAGCGATATAAAGCAGGATCGCGCTTAATGGCGCTGTGGTACAGGGCGAGCAAATTAATCCGGCAATCGCTCCCATAACAAAAACACCGCCGGGCGAACCGCCTTGCTGACGATTACTCATTAATGTCAGCCGGGTTTGCAGTGAGGAGGGGAGCTGTAGTGTGAACAGGCCAAACATCGACAACGCAAGCAGGGTGAACACGATGGCAAGGCCGATTAACACATAAGGGTGCTGCAGCGCCGCCTGAAACTGTAATCCCGCTGCGGCGACGACCAGACCCAGTGCGGTATAGGTCAGCGCCATCCCTTGTACATAGATAAAGGCCAGCAGCAGTGCGCGCCCCGTCGACAAACGTTGCCTTCCCCCCAGGACAATACCGGAAATCAGCGGATACATGGGTAAAACGCAGGGCGTAAAGGCGATACCGATGCCGATCAGCAGCGCCCAGAGCGCGGAAAAAGGTAGCTGGGCGGCGGGTTTTGACGTCTCACTCGTCTGGGTGACAGCAGGCGTCGGCGTGGCGTCTATTGCCGCGGCGACTTCACTTAGCGGCACCGTTTTCGTTTCCGGCGGATAACAGAATCCCGCATCGGCGCACCCCTGGTACGTTATCGTTAATGTCGCGCCAGCCGCCGCCTGGTTAACCGTTACCGGAACGTTTAGCCGCTTACGGTAGATTTCGCTTTTCCCGTAGAACTCATCTTCATGCCAGACGCCTGCCGGGAGTTGGACTGCGGCGATATCCGCTTTCGTCGGCGTGATACTGATTTGTTTACGGTAAAGGTAGTAACCCTCTTTTACCTGCCAGGAGAGGGTAAGATCGTGTTGATTTTGCTGAAAATCAAAAACAAACGCCCGGTCGGCAGGGACGAACTGCGAGCGACCCGGCGCGTCGAATAATCCGGCGAAGGCGGATGTGCTGCACAGCAGCAGGATCAGCGTAAAGATGCGTTGAGCCATGAGAGGTAATCAGTATCTCCGTGAGTAACAGGTAAAACCAGAAGTTCAGGCGTTTGATACGGGTGATGAGACTTCAGGCAGTCGATAAGCGCTTGCTGATGTGAAACGGTGGTTTTTAAGATCATTTGAACTTCATACTCCTGCTCCAGTTTGCCTTCCCAGTAGTACAGCGATGTCGCGCCGGGGAGGAGGGTGGCGCAGGCGGCCAGTTTTTCCGCCAGCACTTTGGCGGCCAGATCCTGGGCGGTAGCTTCATCCGGGGCGGTACAAAGCACCACAACGGCCTCGGGGATGGAAATATCCTGACTCTTAACATCAAGCATAAACACCTCGAAAGAACAAAAAGACCCGCAAGTGAACGGTCACTATACAACGGACGAGGGCAGGATGTTAGTCAAAGGGCGGGAGAATGCGGGGCGTGATACGCCCCGCGGGTGAAACACTTACAGCATAAAGCTGCCCAGCAGGAAGCCGAAGCAGACAGCCAGAACGACGCCCAGGGTGCCTGGGATGAAGAACGGGTGGTTAAAGACGAATTTACCGATACGGGTTGTACCGGTGTCATCCATCTGTACCGCCGCAACCAGAGTCGGGTAGGTCGGCAAAATGAACAGGCCGGAAACGGCGGCGAAGGAAGCGACTGCCGTCAGCGGAGAGACGTTCAGCGCCAGCGCCATCGGCATCAGCGCTTTCGCCGTTGCCGCCTGAGAGTAGAGCAGCGCGGAAGCAAAGAAGAAGATGACGGCCAGCAGCCACGGATGCCCCTGGATGACGCTACCCGCAGTGTCTTTGATCCAGTCGATGTTAGCGGATACGAAAGTATCGCCCAGCCACGCCACGCCCAGAATACAGATACAGGCGCTCATCCCTGCTTTAAAGGTACTGGAGTTGAGGATGGCGTCAGTTTCCACTTTACACAGGATGGTGGTCAGCGTTGCGACGCTCAACATGATGATCAAAATAGCGTTGGTGGTGTTCATCAGCGGTTTCTCAACCAGGCCGAGGCTCGGACTGTTAACAATCGCATAAACAACCACGCAAATAACGCCCAGCAGGAACAGCCAGACGGAATTTTTTGCCATCGGTTTGATTTCAATCTGCTTTTCACCACGCAGTTCAATCAGCCCTTCTTCCAGACGCTTGCGGTAAATCGGGTCGTCAGACAGTTTGGAGTTGAACAGCATCGTGACCAGGAAGGACATCACCAGCACCGCCAGCAGCGTAGAGGGGATAACTACGGACAGCAGGTGAATGTAGCTAATGCCATGACCTTCCATAACAGAAGACATATACACCACGGCCGCAGAAATCGGCGAGGCGGTAATCGCAATCTGCGCGGATACCACGGCGGTCGAGAGCGGACGGCAAGGTTTGATTCCCTGCTCCTTCGCGACTTCAGCAATAACCGGCAGCGTTGCCAGGGAAATGTTCCCGGTACCAGCAAAAATAGTCAGGAAATAGGTCACAATCGGTGCGAGGATAGTGATGTATTTCGGGTTCTTACGCAGCAGTTTTTCCGTCTGGTTTACCAAATAATCCAGACCGCCCGCGACCTGCATAGCAGAGATCGCGGCGATAACCGCCATGATGATGGAAATGACATCGAATGGAATTGTCCCTGGCTTCACGCCGATGGCGGCAAGTACCAGAACACCCAGCCCACCTGCGAATCCAATACCGATGCCCCCAAGTCTGGCGCCCAAAAAGATTGCCAGCAAAACAATGATAAGTTCGACAACTATCATATTAGCCTTCCTTGTTGTTTAACAAGTTGATATTAAATTGTTGTTATTTGGTAACTTCTTGTAAGAAAAAAGGCACGTCATCGTGACGTGCCTCTTTGGTACTACCCTGTACGATTACTGTTCGCTTTCATCAGTATAACGTTTAGCTTTATAAGCCGGGTGCATCAAGTTCTGTACGGAGAAAATATCGTCCAGCTCGGCTTCCGTTAACAGGCCGCGCTCCAGCACAACTTCACGTACGCTCTTACCGGTTTCAGCACAGATTTTACCGACGATGTCGCCGTTGTGGTGGCCGATGAACGGGTTGAGGTAAGTGACGATACCGATGGAGTTATAAACGTACCCTTCGCACACTTCTTTATTCGCGGTAATGCCGTTAACGCATTTTTCCAGCAGGTTGTAGCACGCGTTGCTCAGAATGTGGATGGATTCGAACATCGCCTGGCCGATAACCGGTTCCATAACGTTCAACTGCAACTGACCGGCTTCCGCCGCCATCGTAACGGTGGTGTCGTTACCGATGACTTTAAAGCATACCTGGTTTACGACTTCCGGTACAACCGGGTTCACTTTGGCTGGCATGATGGAAGAGCCCGCCTGCAGTTCCGGCAGGTTGATCTCGTTCAGGCCGGCACGAGGACCAGAAGAGAGCAAGCGCAGGTCGTTACAGATTTTGGACATCTTCACTGCCAGACGTTTCAGCGCGCTGTGAACCATAACATATGCGCCACAGTCAGACGTCGCCTCAATCAGATCTTCAGCCGGAACACAGGCGAAACCAGTGACTTCAGCCAGTTTTTTCACCGCCAGCGGAGAGTATTCTTTCGGCGTGTTCAGACCAGTACCGATTGCCGTTGCGCCAAGGTTGACTTCCAGCAGCAGCTCAGCAGTACGCTCGATGCTTTTCACTTCTTCTTTCAGCAGGATGCTGAACGCACGGAATTCTTGACCAAGCGTCATCGGTACGGCGTCCTGCAACTGGGTACGACCCATTTTCAGGATGTCCTGGAATTCAACCGCTTTACGTTCGAAACCTTCACGCAACTGGTTGATGGCATCGATCAGTTTGACGATAGAGGCGTAAACCGCTACACGGAAGCCTGTCGGATAGGCGTCGTTAGTGGATTGACATTTATTCACGTGGTCGTTCGGGTTCAGGTACTGATATTCACCTTTCTGATGACCCATCAGTTCCAGCCCGATGTTGGCCAGCACTTCGTTGGTATTCATGTTGACGGAAGTGCCCGCGCCGCCCTGATAGACATCTACCGGGAACTGGTCCATGCACTTACCGTTGTTAAGGACTTCATCACATGCGGCAATGATGGCGTTCGCCACACTCTTAGGAATGGTTTGCAGCTCTTTGTTGGCCAGCGCCGCCGCTTTTTTTACCATAACCATGCCACGCACAAATTCAGGGATGTCGCTGATTTTGTTATTGCTAATGTAGAAGTTTTCAATCGCTCTCAGAGTGTGAACACCATAGTAGGCTTCAGCTGGAACTTCCCTGGTACCCAACAGATCTTCTTCGATACGAATGTTGTTTGACATGTGAACCTTCTTTTTCAAGCTGCCAATGATTTTTACTTTAAAACACACAGGATATATGTGATTTCGAATGTTTTCTGACCGACGATTATCCCCTCCATCGGCCTGATAAACGAGATCATATGCTGGTTCAGAATTCCTACCGTAATCTGGATCACTTAAAGTGTGGGAATTTACCCCTTATTTATTATTTTGTGAAATAGGTCACCGCTTTAGTATTACTACCTAAAATAGGTGTACAAACCACTTGAAATTTTGCTACGCACCACCATATCGAATCGATGCGAATCGCAACCCCATTCAAATGGTCGTCGCAGACGGCCATGACTTACAGGAGAGTCCTTTGCGCTGGATACCCTTTTTAGCTGTCTTTCTCTATGTTTACATTGAGATTTCTATCTTTATCCAGGTCGCCCATGTGCTTGGCGTCCTGATGACGTTAATCCTGGTGATTTTTACGTCTGTTATCGGTATGTCGCTGGTACGTAACCAGGGTTTTAAAAACTTTTTGCTGATGCAACAAAAAATGGCGGCCGGTGAGAGCCCGGCGGCAGAAATGATTAAGAGTGTATCGCTGATCATCGCTGGCTTACTGCTCCTGTTGCCGGGATTTTTCACCGATTTTCTCGGCCTTCTCCTTTTGTTACCGCCAGTGCAAAAACATTTGACGCTGAAGTTGCTGCCGCATTTACGTTTTTCCCGGATGCCGGGCGGCGGGTTTAGCGCGGGTACTGGCGGTGGCGAAACATTTGACGGCGAGTATCAGCGTAAAGATGACGATCGCGATCGTATTGAACATAAAGACGATCGTCGGGATTAAAGGTAGAGATGCTGGCCGGATAAGTCGCGTGAGGCGTTATCCGGCCAACAGATACGTCTTACGCCATGCGTTTTCGCTTCGGTAAAAACAGCCATAATGCTGCCAGCATGATAATGGCATATAAGCTTTTCCACCCCAGCATTACCAGCAATAACAGGCACAGTAGACAACCCGTCACCGCCAGTGCATAGCAGCGCCCTTTCAATAGTCGACAGCCCGCCAGCATACAAAGCAGATAGAGCATAATAAAAATACCGTTAGCATAGACGATCAGCGCATTGAGGTTAATCTTCAGGGCGTAGACGACCAGGGAACTCACGCAACAACAGGCCAGAATAACGTTTAACGCGTGCAAGGGAAGGCGCCCGGGAGAGAGTTGAGCCAGATAGTGATCGGGCTGATATTGCATTTGCGTCCATATCAGACGCGCAAAACTCTGAGCATACACATTCAGGCTGGCAAAGCAGGTGAGATAACCAATAATGCAGGCTATCCACAACGCCTGGATACCGAAGAGATGAACAATAATAAGCGGTAGCGATGCTGTTGCCGCTATCTTGTCGCTATAGACGCCAAAATGCAGCACCACGGCGGTACAGGTCCAATAAATGGAGCCGGCCAGCATCAGGCCAATGATCAATGCGCGCGGAAAATCACGTTCAGGATTTTTAAATTCAGACGACAAATGCGTAAAAGCCTCAATTCCCACAAATCCCCAGAACATGATCGCCAGGGCGGTACACAGCCGGGAAAAGGTGATTTCGTTTGCGGCTGGGAAGGTGATATCTGCAGGTTTAATCGCGCCTTTCCACAGAATGGCGGCAATAAGCGCGATAATTAATCCAGCGATAATGGCTTGCAGGTTGGCGCTGGAGCTGGCGCCGCGCGATCCCATAAACCATAGTAAACCTAGAGTACCCAGCTCCCCAAATAAGAGCTGTTCGCTTTGCCAGCCAAACAGCGCCTGGCCGAAACCCACCGCAATATGCAAGGCTGCGGGAAAACTAACAGGAATGACTGATAAAAACAGCCAACTGATCACTCGTTGCAGACGCGGGCCAAATGCCATCCCGACAAAATGCGCTACGCCGCCAGCGTGTGGAAAGTGACGCCCCAGCACAGCAAAGACAATCGCAATAGGGAAAATCAAAATAATGAGCAGCGGCCATGCCCAAAGGCTGATGTCGCCTGCCGCCAGCGCAGCCAGCTCCGGAAGCGCAAAAACGCCAGTCCCTAATAATGATGTGGTTAACAAGATAACGCCCTGAACCAACCCAAGCTCTTTTTTTAGTTCATTCATCAGCTCATTATCCGGCGGCATTGTAACGTCAGGTGACGACAGACATTTTTAAGCGTATCACACACGCCTTTTCTTATAGCAGGATGTTCTAAACCTTGGGTAAACGTGAGATAAGTAGCGTTTTTACCGCTTTTTTCGCTCAGAAGAATTTTTTTTCATCTCCCCCCTTGAAGGGGCAAAACCCCATCCCCATCTCTCTGGTCACCAGCCGGGAAACCGTTTACGGGCCGGCGTCACCCATAACTGATAATGACTTTCTCAAAGGAGAGCTATCAATGAGTATTCGTCCGTTACATGATCGTGTGATCGTCAAACGTAAAGAAGTTGAGTCTAAATCTGCTGGCGGCATCGTACTGACCGGTTCCGCAGCGGGTAAATCAACTCGTGGCGAAATCATCGCTGTCGGTAAGGGTCGCATCCTGGACAACGGTACTGTACAGCCGCTGGACGTGAAAGTTGGCGACATCGTTATTTTTAACGATGGCTACGGTGTGAAATCTGAAAAGATCGACAATGAAGAAGTGTTGATCATGTCTGAAAGCGACATTCTGGCAATTGTTGAAGCGTAATCCGCGAACGACACTGAACATACGAATTTAAGGGAAAGAGAAAATGGCAGCTAAAGACGTAAAATTCGGTAACGACGCTCGTGTGAAAATGCTGCGCGGCGTAAACGTACTGGCAGATGCAGTGAAAGTAACCCTCGGTCCGAAAGGCCGTAACGTGGTTCTGGATAAATCTTTCGGTGCGCCGACTATCACTAAAGATGGTGTTTCCGTAGCGCGTGAAATCGAACTGGAAGACAAGTTTGAAAACATGGGCGCGCAGATGGTGAAAGAAGTTGCCTCTAAAGCGAACGATGCTGCAGGCGACGGCACCACCACCGCGACCGTACTGGCGCAGTCCATCATTACCGAAGGCTTGAAAGCCGTTGCTGCGGGCATGAACCCGATGGACCTGAAACGTGGTATCGACAAAGCGGTTGCTGCGGCGGTTGAAGAGCTGAAAGCCCTGTCCGTACCGTGCTCCGACTCTAAAGCGATTGCTCAGGTAGGTACTATCTCCGCTAACTCCGACGAAACCGTAGGTAAACTGATTGCGGAAGCGATGGATAAAGTCGGTAAAGAAGGCGTCATCACCGTTGAAGACGGTACCGGTCTGCAGGACGAACTGGACGTGGTTGAAGGTATGCAGTTTGACCGCGGCTACCTGTCTCCTTACTTCATCAACAAGCCGGAAACTGGCGCAGTAGAGCTGGAAAGCCCGTTCATCCTGCTGGCTGATAAGAAAATCTCCAACATCCGCGAAATGCTGCCGGTTCTGGAAGCCGTTGCAAAAGCAGGCAAACCGCTGCTGATCATCGCTGAAGATGTTGAAGGCGAAGCGCTGGCTACCCTGGTAGTGAACACCATGCGTGGCATCGTGAAAGTGGCTGCTGTTAAGGCACCGGGCTTCGGCGATCGTCGTAAGGCGATGCTGCAGGATATCGCTACCCTGACCGGCGGTACCGTAATCTCTGAAGAGATCGGTATGGAGCTGGAAAAAGCAACCCTGGAAGACCTGGGTCAGGCGAAACGTGTTGTGATCAACAAAGACACCACCACCATCATCGATGGCGTGGGTGAAGAAGCTGCCATCCAGGGCCGTGTTGCTCAGATCCGTCAGCAGATTGAAGAAGCGACCTCCGACTACGATCGTGAAAAACTGCAGGAGCGCGTAGCGAAACTGGCAGGCGGCGTTGCGGTTATCAAAGTTGGCGCTGCGACCGAAGTTGAAATGAAAGAGAAGAAAGCCCGCGTTGAAGATGCCCTGCACGCGACCCGTGCTGCGGTAGAAGAAGGCGTGGTTGCTGGTGGTGGCGTTGCGCTGATCCGCGTTGCTTCTAAAATTGCTGACCTGAAAGGCCAGAACGAAGACCAGAACGTGGGTATCAAAGTTGCGCTGCGCGCAATGGAAGCTCCGCTGCGTCAGATCGTGCTGAACTGCGGCGAAGAGCCGTCTGTTGTCGCTAACACCGTTAAAGGCGGCGACGGTAACTACGGTTACAACGCAGCAACTGAAGAATACGGCAACATGATCGATATGGGTATCCTGGACCCAACCAAAGTTACCCGTTCTGCGCTGCAGTACGCGGCTTCTGTGGCTGGTCTGATGATCACTACCGAGTGCATGGTGACCGACCTGCCGAAAAGCGATGCTCCTGATTTAGGCGCTGCTGGCGGCATGGGGGGTATGGGTGGTATGGGCGGCATGATGTAATTGCCCACACCCTGCATCCTTCAGGCTGCAGATGCGTTGGCTAACCCCAGTCACTTACTTGAGTAAGTGACTGGGGATTACCGCCTTCCTGCAACCAGAATGATTTGGATGTTTATCTCCCAGAATTGAGAAACCCCCGGGCAGAAATGACCGGGGGTTTTTCTTTTAGTCATCTTTTTAGTATAAGATTCAGATACGGACAAAACGTCCAGCTCATTGATTATGGGGAATAACATGCACGTGAAATATTTAGCAGGGATCGTTGGCGCCGCGCTGCTGATGGCGGGTTGTAGCTCCAGCAACGAACTCACCGCTGCCGGCCAAAATGTACGCTTTGTCGAAGATAAGCCAGGCGCGGAATGCCAGCTAATTGGTACGGCAACCGGTAAACAGAGTAACTGGTTTTCAGGCCAGCACGGCGAAGAGGGTGGCTCAATGCGTGGCGCAGCGAACGATCTGCGTAATCAGGCAGCCGCGATGGGTGGAAACGTGCTGTATGGCGTAAGTAGTCCGTCGCAGGGCATGTTGTCCAGTTTTGTCCCGACGGCCAGCGAGATGAACGGCCAGGTTTATAAATGTCCGAATTGATATGTCTGAATCGTAACGCCCTCTGAAAGATTCAGAGGGCGATATGGTTAGCGTTTTTCCTGCGATGATGCCATGCGTAGATTATGCAACGCGCGCATGCATTGATCTTGCGTCAGACGCGCTGCTTTACCGGTTCCAAGCGTTCTGACAAAAACCTTACACGGTTTTCCTTCCAGCTTTTTAAGACGCGGGCTGAAATTCAGCAAGCGGCGTGATATCGCTTCAGCTTCTTTAGAGCCTGACTGACTACGGGTCTTAATGATGGTGCCGCAATCATGCGATTGTCCTGCCTCATCCGTATAACGATAAACGAGCGCTAAATAATGGTTATACAGATTATGTTTCCAGTCAGGCTGGTTATAGGTATCGAATTCGATATTACCGTTTTCCAGGCAGTCAGCATCGTATAATGGTAAAAAGTCCAGCATTGAAGAAATACGCAATGCGAGCTCACGCATTTCGGCATTATTAATGGCGTGAATAATAGCCATCACCAGAACTTCAACCTGCCACTCACCGACCTGTAAATCAAGATGGCTACCATTGTGCAGCTTTAACGTAAAGGTTAATACTTTTTCTGTATTATCGCTCAACGCTAAAGATTCAACACGCTGATTAACATCGGCGTTTTCCAGCTCTTCACGGAGTATTGCCGGAATATTCTCATGCATTTTAAGCACATGACTGCTTTTGGCTTTCTGGCGTTTTTCCTGCTCTTGTTCCGGCAGCGAGTGTTGTAAATAAAGCCGGTGTTCAAGGCCGATCAACAAGTCTCGCAGCGCGAGCACAGGAAAGAAAAGCAGTGTTTCTTTATTTCTCAGTGACTTCACCTTAAGCGCCAGCGCGATAAACTTATCATTGTGACGAATAACGCCGGTATTTAGTCCCTTAATCGTTAAGGCCATGTCAATTCTCCACAAATATAAAATAATTAAATGTTTTACTGCAATGTATTTGATATATAAATTGTTTATGCCGTCCTATAAAAAGGAGAACCAGTATAATTCGAAAATGCAGTACACGCTAAGCGAGTCCTAAAACGGACTTTATTGAAAAGAGAGGACCGGAAAGGTGTATTTAACGAAGGTTAGTTTATCCTCGCCAAAGGGTGAGGAGAATCGCGGGGGAGTCTCCTCGTAATATTGCGCGGTAATATTTTTCGTCGTCCCTGACGCGCCCGCGAGGATTAGCACTGCCGAAGCTGTAAATCCAGCGGTGTTTTGCTCGGTTCGCCGCCGATTTCACGCGCCAGTCTTGGCACCATATAGCCGGATACCAGCGTGAGCAGTTCGCGCATGATTTGCCGGGCTTCGTCATCGGTGACCATAAAATGCGCGGCGCCCTGCACTTTATCCAGCACATGCAGGTAATAGGGCATCACGCCGGCGTCAAATAGCGCGTTGCTCAGATTCGCCAGCGTTCGCGCGTTATCATTCACGCCACGCAGCAGGACGCTCTGGTTGAGAAGCGTGACGCCCACGTGGCGCAGTTTCTTCATCGCCAGGCCGAACGCCTCGTCCACTTCATTAGCGTGGTTGATATGGTTCACCAACAAAATTTGCAGACGTGACTGGTCAAAGCGGGCGACCAGTTCGTCAGTAATGCGTGCCGGGATGACGATAGGCAACCGACTGTGGATGCGTAGCCGCTTGACGTGCTTAATGGCTTCCAGTTGCGTGAGCAGCCAGTCCAGCTCATGATCTTTCGCCATCAGCGGATCGCCGCCGGAAAAGATGATCTCATCCAGTTCCGGGTGTGCGGCGATATACTCCAGCGCGACTGTCCAGTTGCGCTTATTGCCTTGATTCTCCGCATACGGGAAGTGACGACGGAAACAGTAGCGGCAATTTACCGCACATCCGCCTTTTACCAGCAATAGCGCCCGGTTTTGGTATTTATGCAATAATCCTGGCACCACGCTGTGTTGCTCTTCCAGCGGGTCGGTGGAGAAACCGGGGGCGACAATAAATTCATCCCGGGACGTCAGTACTTGACGTAAAAGAGGATCGTCAGGGTTGCCCTTCTCCATGCGCGCAATAAAAGCGCGCGGCACGCGGAGGGCAAACAAGCGCCTGGCGTCCTGTCCTGCCCGGAGGTTTTCATCAGCTTCAATCTGTAAAAGATGCAGCAGTTCGTCGGGATTGGTCACAACATCGGCAAGTTGCGCTAACCAATCTTCTCGCAATGGGGTATTTAGGGTTACAATATGCGCCATTTTGTGGCTTAGCTACCAGTTAACAATTTCAGAGGGCCTTATGGCGACTTACTATAGCAACGATTTTCGTTCCGGTCTTAAAATCATGTTGGATGGCGAACCTTATGCGGTTGAATCCAGTGAATTCGTGAAACCGGGTAAAGGCCAGGCGTTTGCCCGCGTTAAGCTGCGCCGTCTGCTGACCGGCACGCGCGTTGAGAAAACCTTCAAATCGACCGATTCCGCTGAAGGCGCGGATGTAGTCGATATGAACCTGACTTACCTGTACAACGACGGTGAGTTCTGGCATTTCATGAACAACGAAACCTTCGAGCAGCTGTCTGCAGATGCCAAGGCTATCGGCGACAACGCAAAATGGCTGTTGGATCAGGCGGAATGCATCGTAACCCTGTGGAACGGTCAGCCTATCTCTGTCACTCCGCCGAACTTTGTTGAACTGGAAATTGTTGATACCGACCCAGGTTTGAAGGGCGATACCGCAGGTACTGGCGGCAAACCAGCCACGCTGTCTACTGGCGCAGTGGTTAAAGTTCCGCTGTTCGTGCAGATTGGCGAAGTGATCAAAGTCGATACCCGTTCCGGCGAATACGTATCCCGCGTAAAATAATTTACGTTATCGGGAAAAATGGTGCAGCGTATGCTGCGCCATCCTATTTTTCGCGCCTCAATGATGAAACGCTTTATCGGTCTTGTCGCGCTGGTTCTTCTTACCGGCACATTATTAACGGCATGTAATACCGCCCGCGGCTTCGGCGAAGATATTCAGCATCTTGGCCACGCCATCTCCCGCGCAGCCAGCTAATCGCTTCTCGTCTTCCTAAAATTAGTCGATCGCCCGTCATTTTCTGGGATGTTGTCTATTATTAAGTTGCTATACACAAACAACATTGGCTAGAAAAGGAAGACATTATGGTTAAAAAGACAATTGCAGCGATCTTTTCTGTTTTGGTACTTTCCACTGTATTAACTGCTTGTAATACCACGCGCGGCGTGGGCGAGGACATCTCGGACGGTGGTAGTGCGATCTCTGGCGCTGCAACCAGAGCTCAGCAGTAATCATCAACGGTACGGCATGGCGTCGTACCGTTAATCGATTTTCTCCGGAAGCATAAGAAAGGGAGAATACCGGTTATCCATATGAAGTTTCATACGGATATTACGTTTATAGGTGTAAACCGTTTTCCCGTGAATGCCAAGCGCATACGCAATCTCTTTATTGCTGGTGCCTTCCGTCCACATCGCGAGCACTTTTTCCTCCTGCGGAGAGAGCAATGGCGTGGCGCTTTCCGGCGCTTCCTGCAGTGGATGAGTATATAGCGCTCCTTTAATTCGTTGTGCAAGCTCATGTAAAGGCGTGTGTTTAGATAACACCGCATGACTGGCATATTGCGGTCTGTACGGCATATTCCCTGACTGTAATAATACCAACGGCGTCATCCTGCAGGCGGCAAAAAATGCATTGATAGGCTGTTCGGGTAAGGCATCGTTGAGAAAACCATATAAATCAGCGATAACCAGGTGGGGCTTCCATTGCAGAATATGTTCTTTCGCCAGTATAAGGTTATTCATCCCGGATACCAGCAGTGAAGAACTGAGCACATCAGTGTGATTAAGCCAGGCCTCCATGCCCGTACGGGTAAAGTGGCATCGGTCTATCACTAAAATTTTCAACATAGTTTTTTGCACCCGGAAGTAGATAAAGCACTTTCTTTCCCAGAAGGCGTTCCATCATAGAGAACTCCTGTGGGCGCTAAATGCGAAAACTACGCGGCTTAAAAGGGCCAATTCCCGCCTTTAGACGGAAAAAAATAAAAAGGTTGAAATTCATTTTCTCTCAGGCAAGAATGGCTTTTCATCCGTATACGTTACAGGACGACCTGTAAACGCTATTCTCACCGGGGACGGCCCCATTAATTATCTGGAGCCTGCTATGTCCTGGATCATTCTATTAATCGCTGGTTTACTTGAAGTGGTATGGGCTGTCGGCCTGAAGTATACCCACGGTTTTTCTCGTCTGACCCCCAGTATTATCACCATTACGGCCATGGTTATCAGTATGGCGTTACTTTCCTGGGCAATGAAAACGCTGCCTGTTGGAACGGCGTACGCCATCTGGACCGGCATCGGCGCCGTTGGGGCGGCAATCACTGGTATCCTTCTGCTGGGCGAGTCTGCCTCACCGGCGCGTTTGCTCAGTCTTGGCTTGATCGTCGCGGGTATCATTGGGCTAAAACTCAGTGCGCATTAATTCGTCGCTGATATTGCTACGAACCTGATTGTTTTACCCAAATTAATTTATTGACGTCAAACCCCTCCCGGGTCGCGACGGCCAGCATTTGCTGTTTTATTTCCTCAGAAAGCGTTGGCGTGCGAGAGAGTATCCACAGATAGTCGCGATCCGGGCCGCACACCAGCGCATGACGGTATTCCCGGTCAAGCGCAATCACGTTATAGCCGCCGTAGAACGGGCCGAAAAAAGAGACCTTGAGCGCGGCGCGGTTTGGACTACCGGTAAAATACGCTTTGCCTTCTGTTTTTTGCCACATTTCCCGATCCGGGTTATAGCCTTTATTGATGACATTAATCCCGCCATCGTCACGCAGACTATAGGTGGCCGTGACTTGTTCCAGTCCACGTTCAAATCGATGATCGAGGCGTGCGATCTCATACCAGGTGCCGAGGTAACGTTTGGCATCAAAGTTATTTACCACGGTAACGCCTTTAGGCGGGGTAGGCGAACTACAGGCGACAACCAAAAATGCCGCAGTAACCGCAGCAACGACGGGCAGCAAGCGCATAGCGTTTTTCCTTCCAGTGTTTTTTCTAAGTGTAGAACCTGGCGGGAAAATGAGAGGCAGGAAAAGAAAAAATGCCCTCTTATCGGGTAGATAAGAGGGCGTCGTGGCAACTTAGAGAGTGATAACGCCAATCGCCGTCACAACGGTCAGGATTGCCGCCAGACCGTAGAAGACCCATTTGCCCGCAGGCACGTGGATTTTCAGGTCATGCATCGCGTGGTGCATACGGTGTAGGCCACACCATAGCGGCAGCACGATCATCAGGAATAGAAAAACGCGACCAATAAAGCTTTGGGCGAACGTCAGTACGCGCTCAAAACTCAGGGCATCGCCCGGAAATAGCCCCAGCGGCAGCATGATGCCAACCAGTAGCACGATCACCGGCGCGATGATCGCGCCCCACATACCGCCTGCGCCAAACAGTCCCCAGAATACGGGTTCATCAGAACGTTTTGGGTTTGGATTAATCATCCGGGACTCCTTACCAGAACAGGGCAACATACAGAATGACTACGGTGACTACCGCAGTGACCACCCAAAGCCCTTTGATGATTGGCTCTGGCCCCATTTTTTCGTCTTTTACAATGATATTGGCCGCCTTCGGCGCCAGTTCAAACCAGGTTTTGGTGTGCAGCAGCGCGGCCGCCAGAGTGATCAGGTTTAAGATCACTACCACCGGGTTTTGTAAAAAGCCGACGAATCCCATCCAGGATTCCGCGCCGTGTTTGAGCGCAAACAGACCGAAAATCAGTTCAATACTGAACCAGACTGCCGGCACCGCTGTGCCTTCGCGCAGCATATAAAAGCGATAAAACGGCAGTTTTTTCCACCAGGTGGACGTCATCGGCCGCACATAGGGTTTGCGTTTAGTCGTCATGTTGCACTCCTTAGCGTGGTTTCAGGGTGGCGATAAGAAAGTCTTTCGAGCTTTCCACTTTACCCTGCTGAATGGCCGCAGCCGGATCGACATGTTTTGGACAGACTTCGGAGCAGTAGCCCACGAAAGTACAGGTCCATACGCCGTTCGGACTGTTCAACTGCGCCATACGCTCCTTCTTACCGTGATCGCGGCTATCTTCGTTATAGCGATGCGCCAGCGTAATCGCAGCCGGTCCGATAAACTCAGGATTCAGACCGAACTGCGGGCACGCGGCGTAGCACAGACCACAGTTGATGCAACCGGAGAACTGGTGATACTTCGCCATTTGCGCCGGGGTCTGGACATTCGGCCCCTGATCTGGCGTGCGAGAGTTGCCAATAATGTACGGTTTAATCGCTTCCAGGCTTTCGATAAAGTGCGTCATATCGACAACCAGATCGCGCTCAATCGGGAAGTTCGCCAGCGCTTCCACCTTCATACCGTTGGTGTAATCGCGCAGGAAGGTTTTACACGCCAGTTTAGGGACGTTGTTGACCATCATGCCGCAAGAGCCGCAGATCGCCATACGGCAGGACCAGCGGTAGCTCAGGTCTGGCGACAGGTTATCTTTGATGTAGCCCAACGCGTCCAGTAGCGATGTTGTTTCATCATAAGGAACTTCATAGAAAGCACTGTGCGGCGCGGTATCGGTTTCCGGGTTATAGCGCACCACCTCAACTTTCAGGTTTTTCATCTCAGCCATTCGCCTTCTCCTTCTTATCGGCTGCTTCCGCTTCACCGCCGTAAACACGTTTGGCTGGCGGCAGGGTGGTGATTTTCACGTCGCTGTATTCCAGACGGGTCGTGCCATCAGCATCGCGGAAGGCGAGGGTGTGCTTGAGGAAGTTCACATCGTCGCGCTCGGTACAGCCTTCATCCAGACGCTGATGCGCTCCGCGGGACTCTTTACGCGCCAGCGCAGAGTGCGCCATACATTCCGCTACGTTCAGACCATGACCCAGTTCGATGGTATACAGCAGGTCAGTGTTGAACACGCTGGAGGTATCGGAGATACGTACGCGCTTGAAGCGCTCCTGAAGCTCGGCCAGTTTATCAACGGTTTTCTGCATCAGTTCCGGGGTACGGTAAATACCGCAACCTTCTTCCATAGACAGACCCATCTCATCGCGGATCTTCGACCAGTTTTCGTTGCCTTCCTGGTTCACCAGATTTTTCAGACGCTGTTCAATATCGGCAACCTGGGCGTCGAGCGCGGCGCTATTTGCGGTGCCTGCCGTAGCAGCGCGTTCCATTGCTTGTTCGCCAGCCAGACGACCAAACACCACCAGTTCCGCTAGTGAGTTGGAACCGAGGCGGTTCGCGCCATGCAGGCCAACAGAGGAGCATTCGCCAACGGCAAACAGCCCTTTGACACGGCTTTCACAGTTCTGGTCGGTTTCAATGCCGCCCATGGTGTAGTGCGCGGTCGGACGTACTGGAATCGGTTCTTTAACCGGATCGACGCCGACATAGGCTTTCGCCAGTTCGCAAATGAACGGCAGACGTTCATGCAGTTTCTTCTCGCCGAGATGACGCAGGTCGAGGTGAACCACATCGCCGCGCGGCGTGGAGATGGTGTTGCCTTTACGCCATTCGTGCCAGAAAGCCTGGGATACTTTGTCGCGTGGCCCCAGTTCCATATATTTGTTTTTCGGCTCGCCCAGCGGCGTTTCGGGGCCCATGCCGTAGTCTTGCAGGTAACGGTAGCCATTTTTATTGACCAGAATACCGCCTTCGCCGCGGCAACCTTCGGTCATCAGGATACCGGAACCTGGCAGGCCGGTCGGGTGATACTGAACGAATTCCATATCACGCAGCGGAACGCCGTGGCTCAGCGCCATGCCCATCCCGTCGCCGGTGACGATGCCGCCATTGGTGTTATAGCGGTATACGCGGCCTGCGCCGCCTGTCGCCATGACCACGGCGTTGGCACGGATTTGCACCAGCGTGCCTTCCATCATGTTCATTGCCACCAGGCCGCGCGCATGGTTGTCATCAACCAGAATATCCAGCACGAAATGTTCGTCAAAGCGCTGGATTTGTGGGAACTGCAGGGAAGTCTGGAACAGGGTATGCAGCATATGGAAGCCGGTTTTATCCGCGGCGAACCAGGTACGCTCGATTTTCATACCACCGAAGCGACGCACGTTAACGCTACCGTCCGGACGGCGGCTCCACGGGCAGCCCCATTGCTCCAGCTGCGTCATCTCAGTGGGACAATGGTGGACAAAGTAATCCACGACATCCTGCTCACACAGCCAGTCTCCGCCTGCTACCGTATCGTGAAAATGGTAGTCAAAGCTGTCATGATCCTGGGCGACAGCGGCTGAACCCCCTTCGGCAGCGACGGTGTGGCTGCGCATCGGGTACACTTTTGAGATCAGTGCGATTTTAGCATTGGGATTCGCCTGTGCGGCAGCAATTGCAGCACGTAATCCCGCGCCACCGGCGCCTATAATGGCAAGATCGGCTTGAAAGGTTTGCACGACATTCCTCCAGATTATTGTAATTTCACCCTCGCGCAGCCAGATAAAGCCTCTGGGTTCTGCGAAGTATGAATGCGTTTCCACTGCTCCTTTATGGGTACAACAGTATAGTCTCAGGGATGTGAGGGAAATTTGACGTGTTCGATTTTTTTAGCGTATCAGAGGGATGAATTATCATTGATTTTGATTAATTTAATTACTAAACCATCTGAAATCACTTTTTTTACCCTCCAGAAGGCGCCCGATACGCCTGCGCAAAATTTGTTTCGCCCGCGCGTTGCGAGTAGACTTCGTGACCTTGTCTTAAACTGGAGAAAGAATCATGAGCGAAACGGCAACCTGGCAGCCGAGCGCGTCCATCCCCAATTTATTAAAACGTGCGGCGATTATGGCGGAAATCCGTCGTTTCTTTGCCGATCGTGGAGTGCTTGAGGTTGAGACGCCCTGCATGAGTCAGGCGACGGTCACAGACATTCATCTGTTCCCGTTCGAAACGCGTTTCGTCGGACCTGGCCATTCCCAGGGGATCAACCTCTATTTAATGACCAGTCCGGAATACCATATGAAACGCCTGCTGGCGGCAGGGTGCGGTCCGGTTTTCCAGCTATGCCGCAGTTTCCGTAATGAAGAGATGGGACGACATCATAATCCGGAATTCACCATGCTGGAGTGGTATCGCCCGCATTACGATATGTACCGCCTGATGAATGAAGTGGATGATTTGCTTCAGCAAGTGCTGGATTGTCAACCTGCGGAAAGTCTCTCCTATCAACAGGCGTTTCAGCGCCATCTGGAGATTGACCCGTTATCAGCAGATAAAACGCAACTGCGTGAGGCGGCGGCAAAGCTTGATTTAAGCAATATCGCCGATACGGAAGAAGACCGTGATACGTTGCTGCAACTGTTGTTCACGATGGGGGTTGAGCCGCATATAGGTAAAGAAAAGCCGACCTTTATTTATCACTTTCCGGCAAGTCAGGCATCGCTGGCACAAATCAGTACCGAGGATCATCGCGTCGCCGAGCGCTTTGAGGTGTACTACAAAGGTATTGAGCTGGCGAATGGTTTCCACGAACTGACGGACGCACGTGAGCAACAACAGCGCTTTGAACAGGACAATCGTAAGCGCGCCGCTCGCGGTCTGCCGCAGCAGCCGATTGACCAAAATCTGCTGGATGCGCTGGCCGCCGGTCTACCGGATTGTTCCGGCGTGGCGCTGGGTGTCGATCGTCTGGTGATGCTGGCACTGGGAGCAGAAAGCCTGGCGGACGTGATTGCTTTTACGGTCGATCGGGCGTAAATCTGAAATTCACTCTTTCGCGAGATAAAATGGCGCAATAAGCGCCATTTTGTAGCATATTTTTTCAATTATCCTCTATTTGCCACAACATAAGGCTGGAACTTTGATGCCATTTAGGTATCAATCCTGTGTTGATTTTTTTATCGCTGACCTTTGTAAAAAAGAAGGCGGCGTCAATCGGTGAGCGGCGTCTGGCAAACGCGCTCGAGAGTAAGGGATGGTTGAATGACCCACACGATAAAAAAGATGAGCCTTATTGGGCTTATCCTGATGATTTTTACTTCTGTTTTTGGTTTTGCGAATAGCCCGTCGGCGTTTTATTTAATGGGGTATAGCGCAATCCCGTGGTATATATTTTCTGCCTTGCTGTTTTTTATTCCATTCGCCTTAATGATGGCTGAAATGGGTTCCGCTTATCGCAAAGAAGAGGGCGGGATCTATTCGTGGATGAATAATAGCGTGGGGCCGCGTTACGCGTTTATTGGCACGTTTATGTGGTTTTCATCGTATGTCATATGGATGGTAAGTACGGCGGCAAAAATTTGGGTACCGTTTTCTACTTTTGTTTTTGGTGCCGATATGACGCAGCACTGGCGTATTGCGGGGCTTGAGCCTACGCAGGTTGTCGGGCTGCTCGCCGTTGGCTGGATGATTCTGGTGACGTGTGTCGCCGCCAGAGGGATCAATAAAATTGCGCGAATTACGGCGGTCGGAGGTATTGCCGTAATGTGTCTTAATTTAGTTTTATTGTTAGTGAGTGTCGCTATTTTGTTATTAAATGGTGGGCATTTTGCACAAGAAATTAATTTTACCTCGTCACCGAATCCGGGTTATCACTCCGGCCTGGCAATGTTGTCATTTGTGGTATTTGCTATTTTTGCTTATGGCGGTATTGAGGCTGTCGGCGGACTGGTGGATAAAACCGAGAAACCGGAAAAGAATTTTGCGAAAGGTATTGTTTTCGCGGCTATTGTGATTTCAATTGGTTATTCTTTGGCGATCTTTTTATGGGGCGTCAGCACTAACTGGCAACAGATATTAAGTAATAGCGCCGTTAACTTAGGGAATATTACCTACATTTTGATGTCGAGTTTAGGCACGACATTAGGTAACGCGTTAAACCTTTCTCCGGACGCAGCGATGACGGTGGGCGTCTGGTTTGCGCGTATCACCGGCCTTTCTATGTTTCTGGCTTATACCGGCGCGTTTTTTACGTTGAGCTATTCACCGCTGAAAGCCATTATTCAGGGGACGCCAAAAGCGTTGTGGCCCGCGCCGATGACGACACTGAACGCTAACGGTATGCCGGCGACCGCTATGTGGCTACAGTGCGTGCTGGTGAGTCTGTTTATTTTGCTGGTCTCTTTTGGCGGTGACACTGCATCGGCGTTTTATAACAAACTCACGCTGATGGCGAACGTCTCAATGACCTTGCCATACCTGTTCCTTGCGCTGGCATTTCCCTTCTTTAAAGCGCGTCAGGATCTGGAGCGGCCATTTGTTCTCTTTAAAACCAAAGCCTCTACCCTGGTCGCGACGGGTGTTGTGGTGCTGGTGGTGACGTTTGCCAACGTCTTTACCATCATCCAGCCGGTGATTGAAGCTGGGGACTGGGACAGTGCCTTGTGGATGATCGGCGGCCCGATCTTCTTCTCGCTGCTGGCGATGGCGATTTATCAGAATTACAGCAGCCGCATGAGCGCTGATCCGGAGTGGGCGGCGGAGTAATCTTTGTCCGGATAGCGTTAGCTCATCAGCTTTATGAAAAGGATATTTATAATGAGTCCGAAAATGTTTGCATTGTGCGCTATCTGGATTTTACTGGCTATCCCACTCATCGCTGTATTTTCAGTCCTGGATAAAGAGTGGATGATTGGCGAGAGTGGGATAAACAACATTTGTGATGTGATGAGAACTGTCGAAAATGATGATTCCAGAGGTTTTGGCGCGATGATGACGCTGCCCCTGTTTTTCCCGTTTTTTTACGTTACTGTGTATAAGAAAATACGTAGTTGGTTTTTGTACTGTGTCGCGTTGGTGATATTTGCTTACTGGTCCTGGCAATTCTTCCTGCGCTATCAGTTTTGTGTGTGATCTATGCTAAAAGACCTGATAAGCCTATGTCATCGAGTCTTTTAGCGTCATCCGGCGCCATTGCGTTTACAAACTGCCCGCCGGGCGGCTGGTTTTACCCGCTGACGTTAACGTTCTCCCCGTTTGTTTACCGCCGAGGCTCTCCAGACGCATCTGGAACGGCGGAAACGGCATATCAATACCGTGCTCGCGGAAGCCCGCCAGAATCAATTGGTGGATCTCATGGCGTAATGGCATACGGTGTCCCATTTCCGCGGCATAGATACGCAGTTCGAAAATTTGAATACCCTGCTGGAGATCCACCAGAAAGATTTCAGGCGGCGGGTTGTCCAGCACCAAAGAACAGCGCTGCGCCGCCGTCAGCAGAATTTGCGTCACCTCTTCGCTATTGGCATCCGCTGGCGCCGGGATGGTTAACACCACGCGCGTAACGGAGTCAGACAGCGACCAGTTGATAAACTGTTCGGTGATAAAGGCTTTATTCGGCACGATAATCTCTTTACGATCCCAGTCGCTGATGGTGGTGGCGCGGGTATTGATTTTGGTCACGCTGCCGGTGAGATCGCGAATGGTCACCGTATCGCCGATACGAATCGGCTTTTCAAACAAAATAATCAGGCCGGAGATAAAGTTAGCGAAAATTTCTTGCAGGCCAAAACCAAGCCCAACGCCGAGCGCGGCAACCAGCCATTGTAGCTTCGACCACTCAATGCCGATCATCGAGAAACCGACCAGTCCGCCAATCAGCATTAACAGATATTTGGTGATGGTCGTGATGGCGTAACCGGTACCAGGCGTTAAATCGAGATGCTGTAATAACGCCAGTTCCAGCAGCGCAGGCAGATTACGCACCAACTGCGTGGTGATGATAAAGACCAGAATCGCAATGAGCACCGCCCCGAGGGTAATCGGCTCCAGGCTTTCCACGCCTTGCACCGTAGAGGTGACATCCCACAGCGAAATATTCTCCAGGAAGCCGAATGCCGAGTGGATTTCCGACCACAGTACAATTACCGATAGCAGGGCGATAAGCATCAGAATTGAGCGGACCAGACGCAGCGACTGAGCGCTAATAGCGTCAAGATCGATTTCACTTTCATCGATGTCGACCGCGCCTTCCAGGCTGGAGGAGTGCGCCGGTTCTTCTTCGCCGCGCGCGCGCTGCGCCAGCATTTCCGCCCGACGATGTTTGGCGCGGTCAAAAGCCAGTCGGCGTCGTTGGATCAGCATCCAGCGGCGAATGACGTGATAGATGACCAGCAACAGGAACCAGATGGCGACCGAGGTTTCCAGTCTCGCCAGTAGCGCCTGCGCCGTGGCCAGATAACCCACCGCCGCCGCCAGAATCGCGATAAGCGGCGCGCCCATCAGCATATTCCACAGCAGGCTGTTGACCATGTTGTCGCCGTTGCCTTCTTTATCAAGATAGAGCGGGATGCCCGCTTTTTTCAGACTCAGCGTGACCAGCGCCAGCGCGCCGCATATCAGGATGAAGCAAAGGCGGCCCAACGAGCCGGAAAACTCCCGATCGTTAAGATTATCAAACATGATCACTGCCATGATGAGCGGCACGATCAGCCCAATGCTCATCAGGTAGTAGCGCATCGCTTTCGCTACCCGGTTTCGCGGCCAGCCGAAATGCGCCACAAACAGGCCATTAGGGCGGGCAAACGCGGCGCAAATCATGACTACCCACAACAGCGGTACTGTCGCCGTCACGCCATCGCCGATGGCGACGGCCAGCGGATACGGCCAGGCTTCCTGCAGACCATAGCCGAGCGTCGCCCACAAGACGGGCAGCGGCGAGGCGACCAGAATCGACCAGAACACCGTTCGCAGCGTCAGCGAGAAGTGATCCTGGGTGACTTTCCCGACGCGCGAGGCCGAGCGCTCAAGGAACCGGTTGAAGTGTTGGCGTGAATAGAGGCTAAACCCGACCAGCGCCAGCGCGCCGAATAACGGCAGCAGCGTCTCTTTGCTGGTCAGCATCATGATGCTGGCTTTACCTAACTGATTAAACGTATCTAATGAGATAAGCCGACGTAAATCCTGAACCAAATCAACAGGCCAGGAGAGCGATAGCGGGCTAACGTCAGCGGTCCAGAACAGATAACGGTGGGTCGCTTCATTAACCTCTTTAAGCGCATCCTCCAGTTGGCTGTTGGAGACTTTCAGTTTGGTCAGCTCCAGGATCAGCGTATCGCCGCCCTGTAACAACGAGTTGAGCAGCTCGCGCTGAGTGCGAAGCTGGGCGTCAAGAATCTGGTTTTGCTCGGCGGTCAGCGGCTGTCCATTGGCCTGACGTATTTGCCGTAGCTGCGGCTGCTTATTGAGTAACTCTTCATAGCGCATACGGTGAACGCGTAGCTGCGCCATTTCCGTATCAAGCTGCTGCGGTTTAGGCATCTCTGGCAGACGGGCGACCTGCGCGCGCAGCGCTTCGCCAAGCATGTTGGACACGCCAAGCCATTGCGACTGCTCCCGCAGCGTATTGAGCGCCTGGCGCACCTGTAACGTTTGGCTGGTGGCCTGTCGCTGCTGCGAGGCGACCAGATCCATCCGCTGCGCTTGTTGATTGAGCGCCTGTGACAGCTCGCGGTTGACTTTAAATTGTTCGACGATGCCTTCCGGCAAACCGGCGCTGTTTTCCGCCAGCAGCTCAGTGCTTTCCAGCGCGCGTTCCGCTTCACGTTGACGCAGGCTGTTGAGCTGATTGCGCAGCGCCTGAAGATACGCATCCAATTGCTGACTCTGTTTTTCCGCCAGCTCGGAACGCAGACGAGCCAGTTCCTGCCGGTTGTTGGCGGACAGTTGCGCCAACTCCAGTTCGTCGACTAACGCTTTTAGTTTGGCGGACTCCGCCTGCATACTGAGACTTTGCGCCTGGCTAAGCGCGGCACTTCCGCCTGCGGCGCCGAGTCGTCGCTCAATCTCATTAAGCTGGCGGCGGGCGTCGTTTTGCTGTTGGGGAAGCTGGCTGAGCGAGTCGGCGATCTCCCTGACGCGCTCCTGCTCCTGTTGCGCCTCGCGGGTTTTATCCAGTAGCTGGCTGCTAACCTGCAAGATCTCCTGATTTAACGCTTCGGTGGACATCTCTGGCGGTACGCTGCGAGGTTCATCGCGCAGATTATTCAACTGGGCGCGCAAGGTGGCGGATAGCTTAGGGAAATTATCAATAACGTGTTGATATTGTTTCGCGCGCTCAAGCGAGCCTTTTCGCTCTTCAAGCGCGTTTAACGCAGTCTGGAGCGCCTCAACGGCTTCCGGCTGAGCGGGCTTCGCCGCTTTTGCCTGCTCCAGTTCCTGCGTGATTTGTTTGGCGTCGGGGGCCGTTGCGGCGAACGCCCCCGTGCTGAGGCACCAGGCCATCAGAAAAGCGATAATCAGGCGCACGTCAGCATTCTCTCTTGATTAGGTGTCGTCTTTTTTATTGTCAACCAGCGGGCTGGCGTCGTGTTCGGCTTTAATTTCTTCTGTCGGCAGCGGAGCAGGTTCTACCTCCGGCGCGACGAATGTTTCGGTCGACGTCGCCAGCGGTTGGCCAATTTTGGTAACGGACAGGCTTGCCAGCGACGCGATCAGATTCACTTTCCCCGGTGCAAATAAGTTGATGACCGTGGAACCCAGTTTAAAGCGCCCCATCTCCTGGCCTTTCAACAAGGCGACAGACCCTTCATGTTCGCCTTCTGGCCAGGTCCAGCGCTTGATGATGCCTTCGCGCGGCGGGGTAATGGTCCCCGCCCAGACGGTTTCGATACTGCCGACAATAGTTGCGCCGACCAGAATCTGCGCCATAGGGCCGAACTCGGTATCAAACAGACAGATAACGCGCTCGTTGCGGGCAAACAGGTTGGGGACGTTTTGCGCGGTCAGATGGTTAACGGAGAACAGATCGCCCGGTACGTAGATCATTTCACGCAGGATGCCGTTGCATGGCATGTGCACGCGATGGTAGTCGCGAGGGGAGAGGTAAGTGGTCACAAACGTGCCGTTGCGGAACTTATCCGCCATCAGGTAGTTACCCGCCAGCAACGCTTCAAGGCTGTAATTATGGCCTTTGGCCTGCAAAATTTTCTCTTCTTCGATACGACCCAACTGGCTTATCACGCCGTCAGCAGGCATCACCAGGATGTTAGGATCGGTATTGAGCGGACGCACGTCATCACGCAGCGGACGAACAAAGAAATCATTGAACGTACGATAGCTGGCGGTATCGGGTTTTTGCGCCTCGGTCATATCGACTTTGTAATACTTTACGAAGAGATCTATAACCAGTTTTGTCAGCCATCCTGCTCGTTTGCTTGCGCCCCAGCCCGCCAGGCGAGTGAGCCATAGTTTCGGCAGAATGTATTGTAGCGAAAGTTTAAATGAGTTTAACAAGGTAGCCTCCAGGCCATTGTTGTTCCTGAACCGGCAGTTATACCGGTATCCTGAAAAAAGGGGACGATTCTAACGACGCCTAGCGTATCTGTCAGTCGTCCGTATCAGAAAAGTTTTTACGCGTTTTTACCTGCGCCATACTTTCAAGAATTCGGTGATAATTTTCGAAACGGGTTTCCGCAATAGCGCCGTTCTCTACCGCTTCGCGAATGGCGCAGCCTGGATCGGCGTCATGCTTGCAGTCCCGGTATTTGCAATGTCCCAAATAGTCATGAAATTCGACAAAGCCCTGGGTGATTTGTTCCGGCTCCAGATGCCATAAGCCGAACTCGCGCACGCCGGGGGAATCAATGACATCGCCACCATGCGGGAAATGATACAGACGAGCAGCGGTAGTGGTATGTTGACCCAGACCGGAGACATTCGACACATCGTTCGTCAGAATCTCGTTCTGTAAGCCGAGTAGAGCGTTTAGCAGGCTGGATTTTCCGACGCCGGACTGCCCGGCAAAAATACTGATGCGACCGGTTAACGCTTCTTCCAGCGGTTTCAGACCATCCTGCGTATGGCTGGAGACCATCAGCACGCGATAGCCGATATTGCGGTAGATATCCATCTGCTCATTAACGAAGTCCATACCTTCGTCGTCCAGCAGATCAATTTTATTGAGTACGATAAGCGGCTCAACCTGTAGGGTTTCACAGCCGACCAGATAGCGATCGATGATATTCAGCGACAGCTCCGGCAAAATCGCGGAGACGATAACGATTTGGTCAATGTTGGCGGCAATAGGCTTCACGCCGTCGTAGAAGTCCGGGCGCGTCAATACCGAGGTGCGCTCATGCACCGCTTCAACGATGCCTTTTACGTTGACGCCCTCTGCGGCGGCTTTGCCCGGACGCCAGACGACGCGATCGCCCGTCACCAGCGAACGGATAGTGCGGCGGATATTGCAACGGTGAACCTCGCCGTCAGCAGACTCCACATCGGCATGCATACCAAAACGGCTAATGACGATACCTTCTGCAGGCTCGCCAAACAGGTTGTCATCGTAGTCGGCTTTCTCCGCGGACGTTTTTAAACGACGCTGGTGATTGGCGTTCACACGGCGCTGCTGGCCTTTGGAGAGTTTATTTTTGCTCAATCGTACTGGCTCCTGGTCGCCCATAGTGGGCAAAACATCTATGATACACGCAATTGTAGATGAATATAGTCACAGTGAATGTGACCTCTGAAGGGTGGAAAATAGCATGAGTGCCGATGAAAACAACCTGATTTGGATCGATCTGGAGATGACAGGTCTGGACCCCGAGCGCGATCGCATTATTGAGATAGCCACGCTGGTGACGGATGCCAGTCTGAATATTCTGGCGGAAGGGCCGACGATTGCGGTACATCAATCCGATGCGCAACTGGCGTTAATGGATGACTGGAACGTGCGCACCCATACCGGCAGCGGCCTGGTAGATCGCGTTAAGGCAAGTACGATGGGCGAACGAGACGCTGAACTGGCGACGATTGAATTTCTGAAAACGTGGGTGCCTGCGGGTAAGTCGCCGATTTGCGGTAACAGCATCGGTCAGGATCGTCGTTTTCTGTTTAAATATATGCCGGAACTGGAGGCCTACTTCCACTATCGCTATCTGGATGTCAGTACGCTCAAGGAACTGGCGCGCCGCTGGAAGCCGGAGATTCTGGCCGGCTTTACCAAGCAGGGCACGCACCAGGCGATGGATGATATTCGCGAGTCGGTGGCGGAGCTGGCTTACTACCGCGAGCATTTCATTAAGCTGTGAGGCGTAACATGCCGGATGGCAACGCCAGAGCGTCTCATCCGGCAGCTCTCCCGCCACTGAATTACTGCGTAAACCATTTCTCCTGCATCTGCGCATATTCCGGCGACGCTTTCACCTTGTCGAGCGCGGCATTAATTTCTTGCAATAGCGCGTCGTTGCCTTTGCGTACCGCAATGCCTAACCCTTTTCCGTAGTAGTCAGGATCGCTGGCGCGTTCATCCATGATGGCGTAATCCGGATTGTTTTTTAGCCACTTACCAATCGCGGCGACATCGCCAAACACGCCCTCAAGACGGTTGTTTTTCAGATCGGTAAAGGCGTTTAGATAGCTGTCATAGGCGACAGGCGTGATAGCTTGTTGTTTATCCTGCAAATAGCGCTGATGCGTTGTACCGTTTTCCAGACCGACTTTTTTGCCTTTCAGATCGGCAAAAGTGTGATAAGCCCCTTTACGCGTGACGACTACCGCCGATAGACCTTCGTAATAGGGTTGGCTAAAGGAGACCTGCTGCTCACGTTTGGGCGTCATATCCATACCGGCGATCACCGCATCAAACTTTTTGAAGCGTAGGCTGGGGATCAGACTATCAAAGCTCTGGTTAGTAAATGAGCACTCCGCTTGCATCTCTTTGCAGACCGCGTTGGCGACATCAATATCGAAACCAACAATTTTATTATCGGCATCGACAAACTCATAGGGCGCATAGGTGGCGGAGGTGCCAAAATGTAATGTTCTGGCGGAAACGGAAGCGGCGTGAACGGAGAGGCTGGCTAACAGCATGACAATAAGTTTTTTTTTCATCTTGATCCCTGATATCAATTGGATGTTGTGGTCACCGTGCTATTCTTTTTTTGGCGCAGGGTGCTATTCTGATTCTGTGCCTTTAGGCGTGGCGTGAAAAGTTTTTTGTTGCATAGCGCACGCTTTGCTCGTTTTTTGTCTTGTTTGGTGATTTAATCAGCATTCAAACAAAAATCGCGAAAAAATGCGTTCAGGGGCTTGCAGCTAAATGGATTTCTCGTATAATGCGCCTCCCGTAACGACGCAGAAATGCGAATTACGACAGCAACAAATTTGCGGGAATAGCTCAGTTGGTAGAGCACGACCTTGCCAAGGTCGGGGTCGCGAGTTCGAGTCTCGTTTCCCGCTCCAAAATTTGAAAGTACTTGTTAAGTACAAACCACCAATCGCAGGATTTCGAATTGCGACAAGGCGGCAACTGAACGAGTCCTCAGGAGCTTACTGAAGTAAGTGACTCAGGCGAGTGAAGGCAGCCAACGCAGTAGCGGTTCGAAAGACGAAGATTATGCGGGAATAGCTCAGTTGGTAGAGCACGACCTTGCCAAGGTCGGGGTCGCGAGTTCGAGTCTCGTTTCCCGCTCCAAAATTTGAAAGTGCTTGTTAAGCACAGACGCACCCAAGCGGGAATAGCTCAGTTGGTAGAGCACGACCTTGCCAAGGTCGGGGTCGCGAGTTCGAGTCTCGTTTCCCGCTCCAATTCTTATCTACAGTGAAATTATCCACAACGAATATCGCGTTGGGGCACGTTTTGTTCCGCTTTCGTCAGATCCTTGTAAACAGACTTATCCACAGGACGGCCCATTACTCCTGGAATGCAAAAAATCATACCTGACGCGTAGAATTTCTATAATTTACTGAAAAGTATAGAAAAAATAAGATTTCAAAACGTTAGCGTTATTGTCTGTTCCTTTTTTCCCTCTTGAATCGCAATGTGTTTTTATTTTTATACACAGCCTGTGAATAATTCAGGCATCGCGCACCAGCCCTTTTTCAATCACCCTGACCAGACGCTGTTTTTTCGGTAGCTGCACTTCAATGATGCAGGCGTTGCGCTTTTCAATTTGTTGCGCAATCGCCCATTCGATATGCTCATCGAGAAGTGGATGCTCACCCTTGCGGCTTTCCAGCGCCGTAATGACGGCATTACTCCACGGCGCATTCCCCAGCGCGACGGCAACATTGCGCAGCCAGCGTAAATGACCAATGCGCCGAATCGCAGAACCTTCAGTGACTTTCAGAAACTGCGCTTCGCTCCAGCTAAACAACTCAACCAAATCTGGGTTATGCAGCGCCTTGCGTGGGCTAAAATCTGCTTCGTCGGTCAACTGAGAGTAACGATTCCACGGACAGATAAGCTGGCAGTCATCGCAGCCGTAAATACGGTTGCCTATCAGTGGGCGAAATGCTTCAGGAATAGCGCCTTCCAGCTCAATGGTGAGATAAGAAATACAGCGCCGCGCGTCCACCGTATACGGTTCGACAATCGCCCCGGTCGGGCAAATGGTCATACAGGCGACGCATTTGCCGCAACCTTCCTCGACCGGCTGGTCGACCGGCAGCGGTAAATCAATCAACAATTCCCCCAGGAAAAAGAATGAGCCGGCCTCCCGATTAAGGATAAGTGAGTGCTTACCCGTCCAGCCAAGTCCGGCTTTTTCCGCTAATGGGCGTTCAAGAATAGGCGCAGAGTCGACAAACGGTCTAAAATTCAGCGAACCGCAGTACTGCTGGATCTGCTCGCCCAGTTTTTTAAGGCGGCTGCGTAACAGCTTGTGATAATCACGCCCCAGCGCATATCGGCTAACGTAGCCCAGCGTGGGATCCTTCAACGTACTGGCAAACGCGGCGTTGGCGGGCAGATAGTTCATGCGCACGCTGATGACACGTAGCGTACCGGGTAAGAGTTCATGAGGCCGGGCGCGCATCATACCGTGGCGCGCCATCCATGCCATCTCGCCGTGGTATTGTTTGTCCAGCCACGCCTGCAGCGCAGGTTCGGATGCGCGCAGATCGGTATCAGTAATACCGACCTGCTGAAAGCCCAGCTCCAGCCCCCACTGCTTAATATTTTGCGCTAACTGATTGAGATCGAGGGGCTTTGACATGATGGACCATAACATGAAGAAAAACCCTGTAAGTATACCACACTCCATTTGGCCCGCCGATGACATCAAACGGCTGGAACGCGATGCGGCGGATGCCTTCGGACTCACACTCTATGAATTGATGCTGCGCGCTGGCGACGCGGCATTTCGGGTAGCCCGTGACAGTTATCCTGACACCCGACACTGGCTGGTGTTGTGTGGTCATGGCAACAACGGCGGCGATGGTTACGTCGTGGCGCGACTAGCGCAAGCGGCGGGCATTAGCGTAACGTTGCTGGCGCAGGAGAGCGACAAACCGTTACCTGAAGAAGCGGCGCAGGCGCGCGATGCCTGGCTGAATGCCGGCGGCATTATCCATGCTGCCGATATTATCTGGCCGGAAGCGACGGATCTAATTATCGACGCGCTGCTTGGCACCGGCATAGCCCAGGCGCCGCGCGACCCGGTAGCCGGTCTGATTGAACAGGCGAACGCCCATCCTGCGCCGGTTGTCGCCGTCGATATCCCGTCAGGCCTGCTGGCGCAAACGGGCGCCACGCCTGGCGCGGTGATAAGCGCCGCGCATACGGTCACGTTTATCGCCCTGAAACCAGGCCTGCTGACCGGCAAAGCGCGTGACGTTACCGGCATACTGCATTATGACGCGTTGGGACTGGAAGGCTGGCTGGCAAGCCAGACGCCGCCGCTCCGGCGTTTTGACGCGACGCAGTTGGGGCAATGGCTAACGCCGCGTCGACCGACCTCGCATAAGGGCGATCATGGTCGTCTGGCGATTATCGGCGGCGACCAGGGAACAGCGGGCGCAATTCGGATGGCTGGCGAGGCGGCGCTGCGTACGGGGGCTGGGTTGGTCAGAGTACTGACTCGCGGTGAAAACATCGCGCCGTTGCTGACGGCCCGCCCGGAACTGATGGTACATGAACTCACGCCTCAGTCGCTGGAAGAGAGCCTGACCTGGGCTGACGTTGTGGTGATCGGCCCGGGGCTTGGGCAGCAGGAATGGGGCAAAAAAGCCTTACAGAAAGTAGAAAACGTCCGTAAACCTATGCTGTGGGATGCGGATGCGTTGAACCTACTGGCAATCAATCCTGATAAACGTCACAATCGCGTGATTACGCCGCATCCGGGAGAAGCTGCCCGCCTGTTAGGATGTTCTGTGGCAGAAATTGAAAGTGATCGCTTACTTTCAGCACAGCGTCTGGTAAAACGGTACGGAGGCGTGGTCGTGTTAAAAGGCGCAGGAACGATTATCGCCGCTGAACACCACCCTCTGGCTATCATTGACGCTGGTAATGCAGGGATGGCGAGCGGCGGGATGGGCGATGTCCTGTCCGGCATCATCGGCGCATTGCTCGGACAGAAGTTTACCCCGTATGATGCGGCATGTGTGGGATGTGTGGCTCACGGCGCGGCGGCGGACTTACTGGCAGCGCGTTATGGCGCTCGCGGCATGTTGGCGACCGATCTTTTTACTACGCTGCGGCGTATTGTTAACCCTGATGTGATTGACGTAAACCATGATGAATCGAGTAATTCCGCTACCTGACGAACAGGCGACGCTAGACCTGGGGCAACGGGTAGCCAACGCCTGCGATGGCGCGACCGTTATTTATCTGTATGGCGATTTAGGTGCCGGTAAAACGACGTTTAGCCGGGGATTTTTACAGGCGTTAGGCCATAACGGTAATGTAAAAAGCCCCACCTATACGCTGGTAGAGCCTTATACGCTTGATAACATGATGGTATATCACTTCGACTTATACCGTCTTGCGGATCCGGAGGAGCTGGAGTTTATGGGCATTCGCGATTATTTCGCCAACGACGCCATTTGTCTGGTGGAGTGGCCGCAACAAGGTAAAGGCGTTCTCCCCGACCCGGACGTCGAAATCCATATTGATTACCAGGCGCAGGGGCGTGAGGCTCGCGTAAGCGCGGTATCCTCATCGGGTCATTCGTTACTGGCGCGTTTAGCCGATTAGCTATAAAGGTGGCGGGATGATTTATCGCATCAAAAATGCCGTAATAGCAGCCTTAATCCTGCTGTGCGCGCAGGCGGGCGCCGCCAGTCTCTCTGATATTCAGGTTTCCAACGGCGAGCAGCAGGCGCGCATTACGCTGAGTTTTATCGGCGAGCCGGAATATGCTTACTCACAGGACGGTAAACGGACCGTGGCGCTGGATATCAGGCAGACCGGCGTGATTCAGGGGCTGCCGCTTCAGTTTAGCGGTAACAATCTGGTAAAAACGATCCGTGCCGGAACGCCGAAAGATGCGCAATCTTTACGGTTGCTTGTCGATCTGACGGAAAATGGTAAAACCGAGGCGGTGAAGCGGCAAAACGGCGGCAACTATACGGTCATTTTCACCATTAATGCCGATGTTCCGCCGCCACCACCACCGCCTGTCGTCGCGAAACGGGTTGAAAGCGCGCCCCGTCCGACGGAGCCTGCCCGTAATCCGTTTAAATCTTCTGATGATCGCCTGACCGGCGTAACCAGCAGCAATACCGTTACGCGGCCTGCGGCGCGCGCGTCGGCAGGCGCTGGCGATAAAGTGGTGATTGCTATTGATGCCGGACATGGAGGCCAGGACCCCGGTGCGATAGGCCCGGGCGGTACGCGCGAGAAAAATGTCACCATCGCCATCGCGCGTAAGTTACGCACATTGCTGAATAACGATCCGATGTTTAAAGGCGTGCTGACGCGTGACGGCGACTATTTTATTTCGGTGATGGGGCGGTCTGATGTGGCGCGTAAGCAAAACGCCAACTTCCTTGTCTCTATTCATGCGGATGCCGCGCCAAATCGCGACGCCACCGGCGCCTCCGTCTGGGTATTGTCCAATCGTCGCGCGAACAGCGAAATGGCAAACTGGCTTGAGCAGCATGAAAAGCAATCCGAACTGTTAGGCGGCGCTGGCGATGTGCTGGCGAACAGTCAGTCAGACCCTTACCTGAGCCAGGCGGTACTGGATTTGCAATTCGGTCATTCGCAGCGGGTAGGGTATGATGTGGCGACGAACGTACTAAGCCAACTCGACGGCGTGGGGTCGCTGCATAAACGCCGCCCGGAACACGCTAGCCTGGGCGTGTTGCGTTCGCCGGATATCCCGTCCATTTTGGTGGAGACGGGCTTTATCAGTAATCACGGCGAAGAGCGATTGCTGGCGAGCGACCGCTATCAGCAGCAGATTGCTGACGCTATATACCGGGGGTTGCGTAAGTACTTTGCAGCGCATCCGATCCAGTCTGCGCCGCAGGGCGGCCCAGGCCAGACGGCCAGTACCAACCAGCCTGGCGCCATAACTGCCGCGAATTAAGGAGATTTCATGCCGATTCAGGTTCTGCCGCCGCAGCTTGCGAACCAAATCGCCGCTGGCGAAGTGGTGGAACGCCCTGCGTCGGTTGTTAAAGAGCTGGTAGAGAATAGTCTGGATGCAGGCGCCACCCGCGTTGATATCGACATCGAGCGTGGCGGCGCGAAGCTTATTCGTATTCGCGACAATGGCTGCGGCATTAAAAAAGAGGAGCTGGCGCTGGCGCTGGCCCGTCATGCCACCAGTAAAATCGCCTCGCTTGACGATCTGGAAGCGATTATCAGTCTGGGATTTCGCGGCGAAGCGCTGGCCAGTATCAGTTCGGTCTCGCGTTTGACGCTAACGTCGCGCACGGCGGAGCAGGCGGAAGCCTGGCAGGCGTATGCGGAAGGGCGCGACATGGACGTGACGGTAAAACCCGCCGCGCACCCGGTCGGCACCACCCTGGAAGTTCTGGATCTCTTTTATAATACGCCCGCCCGGCGTAAATTCATGCGTACCGAAAAAACGGAATTTAATCACATCGATGAGATCATCCGTCGTATTGCATTGGCCCGTTTTGACGTCACGCTTAACCTGTCGCACAACGGCAAATTGGTACGGCAGTATCGCGCTGTCGCAAAGGACGGGCAAAAAGAGCGCCGGTTAGGCGCCATCTGCGGCACGCCGTTTCTCGAACAGGCACTGGCGATCGAGTGGCAGCATGGCGATCTGACCCTGCGCGGCTGGGTCGCCGATCCGAATCACACCACCACGGCGTTAACGGAGATCCAGTACTGCTATGTGAATGGCCGCATGATGCGCGACCGCTTGATCAATCATGCCATTCGCCAGGCCTGTGAAGATAAACTGGGCGCGGACCAACAGCCTGCGTTTGTGTTGTATCTGGAGATTGACCCGCATCAGGTGGATGTCAATGTTCATCCCGCCAAGCACGAAGTGCGTTTTCATCAATCCCGGCTGGTGCACGACTTCATCTATCAAGGGGTGCTGAGCGTTCTGCAACAGCAGACGGAAACGACGCTGCCGCTTGAGGACATTGCGCCAGCGCCGCGGCATGTCCCGGAAAACCGTATCGCCGCCGGGCGCAACCATTTTGCTGTACCCGCCGAGCCAACTGCGGCGCGCGAGCCCGCGACACCGCGTTATTCCGGCGGCACATCGGGCGGTAACGGCGGGCGTCAGTCCGCAGGTGGTTGGCCGCACGCGCAGCCAGGTTATCAGAAGCCGCAGGGCGAGGTTTATCGCACGCTTTTACAGACGCCGGCGACGAGCCCCGCGCCGGAGCCGGTTGCGCCTGCGCTTGACGGACATAGCCAGAGTTTTGGTCGCGTACTGACGATAGTCGGCGGTGACTGCGCGTTGCTGGAACACGCGGGGACTATCCAGCTCTTGTCGCTGCCGGTTGCGGAGCGTTGGCTGCGTCAGGCGCAGCTTACACCGGGTCAAAGCCCGGTTTGCGCGCAGCCGTTGCTGATTCCGCTGCGTTTAAAAGTGAGCGCCGATGAAAAAGCCGCGCTGCAACAAGCCCAATCTTTGTTGGGAGAATTGGGTATTGAATTTCAGTCAGATGCGCAGCATGTGACCATTCGGGCGGTGCCTTTACCCTTACGACAACAAAATTTACAAATCTTGATTCCTGAACTGATAGGCTACCTGGCGCAGCAGACCACATTTGCAACGGTCAATATTGCACAATGGATAGCGCGTAATGTGCAGAGCGAACATCCGCAGTGGTCGATGGCGCAGGCCATATCGCTGCTGGCGGATGTTGAGCGGCTATGTCCGCAGCTGGTAAAAGCGCCGCCGGGTGGCCTGTTACAACCTGTTGATTTACATTCGGCGATGAACGCCCTGAAGCATGAATGATGTAAGCAAGGCGAGCCTGCCTAAGGCGATATTTTTGATGGGGCCGACGGCCTCCGGCAAAACGGCGCTGGCGATAGCACTGCGTAAAGTTTTGCCAGTAGAGTTGATAAGCGTTGATTCCGCCCTCATTTATCGGGGAATGGATATTGGCACGGCTAAGCCGAATGCCGATGAGCTGAAAGCGGCGCCGCATCGACTGCTGGATATACGCGACCCGTCGCAGGCGTATTCGGCGGCGGATTTTCGCCGCGACGCGTTAGCGCAAATGGCGGAGATCACCGCTGCGGGGCGTATCCCGCTGTTAGTGGGCGGTACCATGCTGTATTTTAAGGCATTGCTGGAAGGGTTATCGCCGCTGCCTTCAGCAGATCCGGAAGTCAGATCCCGGATAGAGCAGCAAGCAGCGGAGCTTGGATGGGAGGCGTTGCATCAGCAACTTCAGAAGATAGATCCAGTTGCCGCCGCGCGAATTCATCCAAATGATCCGCAAAGACTTTCCCGGGCACTGGAAGTTTTTTTCATTTCGGGTAAAACTTTAACGGAGCTAACGCAAACGTCAGGAGACGCGCTACCGTACCAGGTGCATCAGTTCGCTATCGCCCCGGCGAGCCGTGAACTGCTCCATCAGCGCATTGAACTGCGTTTTCATCAGATGTTGGCTTCAGGTTTTGAAGCAGAAGTCCGGGCGCTTTTTGCCCGAGGAGATTTGCATACGGACTTGCCTTCCATCCGTTGTGTGGGATACCGCCAGATGTGGTCATACATTGAGGGCGAAATCTCATATGATGAAATGGTTTATAGAGGTGTTTGCGCCACGAGACAGTTGGCGAAGCGCCAGATGACCTGGTTGCGCGGTTGGGAAGGGGTGCGCTGGCTTGACAGTGAGAATCCCGATCGGGCGCGAAAAGAAGTATTACAGGTTGTTGGTGCTATCGCAGACTGAATGTGTACAATTGAGACGTATCGTGCGCAATTTTTCAGAATCGAAAGGTTCAAAGTACAAATAAGCATATAAGGAAAAGAGAATGGCTAAGGGGCAATCTTTACAAGATCCGTTCCTGAACGCATTGCGTCGGGAACGTGTTCCAGTTTCTATTTATTTGGTGAATGGTATTAAGCTGCAAGGTCAAATCGAGTCCTTTGATCAGTTCGTGATCCTGTTGAAGAACACGGTCAGCCAGATGGTTTATAAGCACGCGATTTCTACTGTTGTCCCGTCTCGCCCGGTTTCCCATCACAGCAACAATGCCGGTGGCGGCGCCAGCAATAACTACCATCACGGTAGCAACGCGCAGGGTTCTACTGCGCAACAGGACAGCGAAGAGACTGAATAAGTTCACGCGCTGTTTATCCATGTCGGGGGCGTCGGATAATCGCCCCCGCTGGTTATTAAGAGGGTTTACGCTTGTTTGACCGTTATGATGCCGGTGAGCAGGCGGTACTGGTACACATCTATTTTTCGCAAGACAAAGATATGGAAGACCTCCAGGAGTTTGAATCTCTGGTCTCTTCCGCCGGTGTCGAAGCAATGCAGGTGATTACCGGTAGCCGTAAAGCACCGCACCCGAAGTACTTTGTAGGTGAAGGTAAGGCAGTTGAAATTGCGGAAGCCGTGAAAGCGACTGGCGCAGCGGTCGTATTGTTTGATCATGCATTGAGTCCAGCCCAGGAGCGAAACCTGGAGCGTTTGTGCGAGTGCCGGGTTATCGATCGCACCGGTCTTATCTTAGATATTTTTGCCCAACGTGCGCGAACCCACGAAGGTAAGTTGCAGGTTGAGCTGGCGCAGCTACGCCATCTGGCTACGCGTCTGGTGCGTGGCTGGACCCACCTTGAACGTCAGAAAGGCGGGATTGGTTTGCGCGGTCCGGGTGAAACCCAGCTCGAAACCGACCGTCGTTTACTGCGTAATCGCATTGTGCAGATTCAGTCGCGCCTGGAGAAAGTTGAGAAGCAACGTGAGCAGGGGCGGCAGTCGCGCATCAAGGCCGATGTTCCGACGGTATCGCTGGTGGGCTATACCAACGCCGGAAAATCCACCCTTTTTAATCAGATCACTGAAGCGCGGGTCTATGCGGCAGATCAGCTATTTGCGACGCTGGACCCGACGTTACGTCGTATTGATGTAGCGGATGTCGGTGAAACCGTTCTGGCGGATACGGTAGGCTTTATCCGCCATTTACCGCACGATCTGGTGGCTGCCTTTAAAGCTACCCTGCAGGAGACGCGTCAGGCGACGCTGCTGCTGCATGTGGTCGATGCGGCGGATGTTCGCGTGCAGGAAAACATCGAGGCGGTAAACACCGTTCTCGAAGAGATTGACGCTCACGAAATCCCCACCTTAATGGTGATGAACAAAATCGATATGCTGGACGACTTTGAACCGCGTATTGACAGAGATGAAGAGAATAAACCCATCCGCGTTTGGCTTTCAGCGCAAAGCGGCGTGGGGATACCACAGCTTTTTCAGGCTTTGACGGAGCGTCTTTCCGGCGAGGTGGCGCAGCATACGCTGCGTTTGCCGCCGCAGGAAGGGCGTCTGAGAAGCCGGTTTTATCAGCTTCAGGCAATAGAAAAAGAGTGGATGGAGGAAGACGGTAGCGTCAGTCTGCAGGTACGAATGCCGATTGTCGACTGGCGTCGCCTCTGTAAACAAGAACCGGCGTTGATCGAATACGTGATCTAGACGCGAAGTCATTCAGGTCGTATTGAGGCGGTAGCTGAGAGAATCTCAGGAGCTCACAACTAAGTGACCTGGGGTAAAAAAGCCGCCACTCAAGACGCAGCCTGAAAGATGATGTCTGTAACGGCGGTTCGTCTGAAGCATGGAGTAATTTCGCCTTATCCTCTGAGGTCGAAAGACAACGGGGATCACCGCATAACAAATATGGAGCACAAACATGGCGTGGAATCAGCCCGGTAATAACGGACAGGACCGCGACCCGTGGGGAAGCAGCAAACCTGGCAGCAACTCTGGGGGAAATGGAAACAAAGGTGGCCGCGATCAGGGACCTCCCGATCTGGATGATATCTTCCGTAAGCTGAGTAAAAAACTCGGTGGTTTTGGGGGCGGTAAAGGCACCGGTTCCGGCGGCGGTAGCTCATCGCAAGGCCCGCGTCCGCAACTGGGAGGCCGTATTGTCGCCATCGCCGCGGCGGCAGTAGTCATTATCTGGGCGGCCAGCGGTTTTTATACCATTAAAGAAGCCGAGCGTGGCGTTGTGACGCGTTTTGGTAAATTCAGCCATCTGGTAGAGCCAGGTCTGAACTGGAAGCCGACATTTATTGACGACGTCACGCCGGTGAACGTCGAAGCGGTGCGCGAACTGGCGGCGTCAGGCGTGATGCTGACGTCTGATGAAAACGTCGTGCGCGTTGAAATGAACGTGCAATACCGCGTCACCGATCCACAGAAATATCTGTTTAGCGTGACCAGCCCGGACGATAGCCTGCGTCAGGCCACCGACAGCGCGCTGCGTGGCGTCATTGGTAAATACACGATGGATCGCATCCTGACCGAAGGTCGTACCGTTATTCGTAGCGATACCCAACGCGAGCTGGAAGAGACTATTAAACCGTACAACATGGGGATTACCCTGCTGGACGTGAACTTCCAGGCTGCGCGTCCGCCGGAAGAGGTGAAAGCCGCCTTTGACGACGCGATTGCCGCACGTGAAAACGAGCAGCAGTACATTCGTGAAGCGGAAGCGTATACCAACGAAGTTCAGCCGCGCGCCAACGGTCAGGCGCAGCGTATTCTGGAAGAGGCACGCGCCTATAAAACCCAGACTATCCTGGAAGCGCAGGGTGAAGTCGCCCGGTTTGCGAAGATTTTGCCGGAATATAAAGCCGCGCCGCAGATTACACGCGAGCGTCTGTATATTGAAACGATGGAAAAAGTGTTGAGCCATACCCGTAAAGTACTGGTTAACGACAAGAGCGGTAATTTAATGGTGCTGCCGTTAGATCAGATGCTGAAAGGCGGGAATGCGCCGGCGGCAAAGAGCGACAATAGCGCCACCAACCTGCTGCGCCTGCCGCCGTCCACAAAGTCTAACGCCAGCGGAGCAAGCAACACGTCGTCCTCAAATCAGGGCGATATTATGGACCAACGCCGCGCGAATGCGCAGCGTAACGACTACCAGCGTCAGGGGGAATAACGATGCGTAAGTCAGTTATTGCGATTATCATCATCGTGCTGGTAGTGCTCTACATGTCCGTCTTTGTGGTCAAAGAGGGCGAGCGCGGCATTACGCTGCGTTTTGGTAAAGTTCTGCGTGACGATGAGAACAAACCGCTGGTTTACGCGCCGGGTCTGCACTTTAAGATCCCGTTTATTGAATCAGTGAAAATGCTTGATGCGCGTATCCAGACGATGGATAACCAGGCCGATCGCTTTGTGACTAAAGAGAAGAAAGACCTGATTGTCGACTCCTACATCAAATGGCGTATCAGCGACTTTAGCCGTTACTATCTGGCGACCGGCGGCGGCGATATTTCGCAAGCCGAAGTGCTGTTAAAACGTAAATTCTCGGACCGTTTGCGTTCTGAGATTGGTCGCCTGGACGTAAAAGACATCGTGACCGATTCTCGTGGTCGTCTGACTCTGGAAGTGCGCGACGCGCTGAACTCCGGTTCAGCCGGTACCGATGATGAAGTGGCGACCCCGGCGGCGGATGACGCGATTGCCGAAGCGGCGGAACGCGTCACGGCGGAAACCAAAGGTAAAGTACCGGTCATCAACCCGAACAGTATGGCGGCGTTGGGTATCGAAGTGGTCGATGTGCGTATTAAGCAGATCAACCTGCCGACCGAGGTTTCTGAGGCGATTTACAACCGTATGCGCGCCGAGCGTGAAGCGGTCGCGCGTCGTCATCGCTCACAAGGCCAGGAAGAAGCGGAAAAACTGCGTGCGGCTGCTGACTATGAGGTGACGAAAACTCTGGCGGAAGCCGAGCGTCAGGGGCGTATCATGCGTGGTGAAGGTGATGCTGAAGCCGCGAAGCTGTTTGCCGACGCGTTCAGTCAGGACCCTGATTTCTACGCGTTCATTCGTAGTCTGCGCGCTTACGAGAAGAGCTTCGAAGGTAATCAGGACGTGATGGTATTGAGCCCGGACAGCGATTTCTTCCGCTACATGAAGACACCGAGTTCGACGACACGCTAAAATAGCGTCAGCGGTTTTAGACCAGCAAAACCACCGCATCCAAAGGATGCCGGTGGTTTTCTTTTATAAGGGCGATAAATGAATTCAACAATCTGGTTGGCGCTTGCTCTGGTATTAGTCCTCGAAGGGCTGGGACCGATGCTGTATCCCGGCGCATGGAAAAAAATGGTTTCGGCACTGGCGCAACTGCCGGAAAATGTTTTACGCCGTTTTGGCGGCGGACTTGTGGTTGCGGGAGTTGTGGTCTACTACATGTTGAGGAAAACGATTGGCTGAACAAAAAGTGGTCGGATTTGCCGCAGATTGAGTGCAAAAAGTGCTGTATATCTGAAAAAGCGATGGTAGAATCCATTTTTAAGCAAACGGTGATTTTGAAAAATGGGTAACAACGTCGTCGTACTGGGCACCCAATGGGGTGACGAAGGTAAAGGAAAGATCGTCGATCTTCTGACTGAACGGGCTAAATATGTTGTACGCTACCAGGGCGGTCACAACGCAGGCCATACTCTCGTAATCAACGGTGAAAAAACCGTTCTCCATCTTATTCCATCAGGTATTCTTCGCGAGAATGTAACCAGCATCATCGGTAACGGTGTTGTGCTGTCTCCGGCCGCGCTGATGAAAGAGATGAAAGAACTGGAAGACCGTGGCATCCCCGTTCGTGAGCGTCTGCTGCTGTCTGAAGCCTGTCCGCTGATCCTTGATTATCACGTTGCGCTGGATAACGCGCGTGAGAAAGCGCGTGGCGCGAAAGCGATCGGCACCACCGGTCGTGGAATCGGGCCTGCTTATGAAGATAAAGTGGCACGTCGCGGTCTGCGTGTTGGTGACCTTTTCGACAAAGAAACCTTCGCTGAAAAACTGAAAGAAGTGATGGAATATCACAACTTCCAGTTGGTTAACTACTACAAAGTTGAAGCGGTTGATTACCAGAAAGTTCTGGATGATACGATGGCTGTTGCCGACATCCTGACTTCTATGGTTGTTGACGTTTCGGACCTGCTCGACCAGGCGCGTCAGCGTGGCGATTTCGTCATGTTTGAAGGTGCGCAGGGTACCCTGCTGGATATCGACCACGGTACTTATCCGTACGTAACTTCTTCTAACACCACAGCAGGTGGCGTGGCGACCGGTTCCGGCCTGGGCCCGCGTTATGTTGATTACGTTCTGGGTATCCTCAAAGCTTACTCCACTCGTGTAGGTGCAGGTCCGTTCCCGACCGAACTGTTTGATGAAACCGGCGAGTTCCTCTGCAAGCAGGGTAACGAATACGGCGCCACTACTGGCCGTCGTCGTCGTACCGGCTGGCTGGACACCGTTGCCGTTCGTCGTGCGGTACAGCTGAACTCCCTGTCTGGCTTCTGCCTGACCAAACTGGACGTGCTGGATGGCCTGAAAGAGGTGAAACTCTGCGTGGCTTACCGTATGCCGGATGGCCGCGAAGTGACTACCACTCCGCTGGCAGCTGACGACTGGAAAGGTGTAGAGCCGATTTACGAAACCATGCCGGGCTGGTCTGAATCCACCTTCGGCGTGAAAGATCGTAGCGGCCTGCCGCAGGCGGCGCTGAACTACATCAAACGTATCGAAGAACTGACCGGCGTGCCGATTGATATTATTTCTACCGGCCCCGATCGTACTGAGACGATGATTCTGCGCGACCCGTTCGACGCGTAAATCTGGTACGCCTGGCAGATATTTTGCTTGCCGGGCTAACAGTGTGATACATTGCTGTGTCGGGTAAGCCATTACGCTATCCGACACAGTGCTAAATCCTCGCTTTTTTCCTTCCCCGAACTGAAATAAATTAGCGACACAGCTTGTGGCTGGTTTATCATCAATACAGATAAGTTATATCCCGTTTTCCCTTTTCCTGAGGTTGATGTGCAGTTAACGAGTTTCACCGATTACGGCTTACGTGCGCTAATCTATATGGCGTCGTTACCAGATGGACGAATGACCAGCATTTCTGAGGTGACAGAAGTCTACGGCGTGTCCCGTAATCATATGGTCAAAATTATCAATCAGCTTAGCCGGGCGGGCTTTGTCACCGCCGTTCGGGGAAAAAATGGCGGTATCCGCCTGGGTAAACCGGCTAATACTATTTGTATTGGCGATGTGGTGCGTGAGCTGGAACCCTTATCACTGGTCAACTGTAGCAGCGAATTTTGCCACATCACCCCTGCCTGTCGTCTGAAACAGGCGCTTTCTAAGGCCGTGCAGAGTTTTCTCAAGGAGCTGGATAACTACACGCTTGCCGATTTGGTTGAAGAGAATCAACCGCTTTATAAATTATTACTGGTGGAGTGAAGTAAACTTCATTAGAGATGACAATGGAGGAACCTCAATGTCACAAGATCCTTTCCAGGAACGCGAAGCAGAAAAATACGCGAATCCTATCCCGAGCCGGGAATTTATCCTCGAACATTTAACGAAACGTGAAAAACCGGCCAGTCGCGAAGAACTGGCCGTAGAACTGAATATTGAAGGCGAAGAGCAGCTTGAAGCCTTGCGTCGCCGCCTGCGCGCGATGGAGCGCGATGGACAACTGGTCTTTACCCGCCGCCAGTGCTATGCGCTGCCGGAACGCCTCGACCTGCTGAAAGGCACCGTGATCGGTCATCGTGATGGTTACGGTTTCTTACGTGTCGAAGGCCGCAAAGACGATCTGTATCTTTCCAGCGAGCAGATGAAAACCTGTATTCATGGCGATCAGGTGCTGGCGCAGCCGCTGGGCGCCGATCGTAAAGGTCGCCGCGAAGCGCGTATCGTCCGTGTACTGGTACCGAAAACCAGTCAGATAGTCGGGCGTTATTTCACCGATGCGGGCGTCGGCTTTGTGGTGCCGGACGACAGCCGTCTCAGCTTCGACATTCTTATCCCGCCAGAAGACGTCATGGGCGCGCGGATGGGGTTCGTGGTCGTGGTTGAACTGACCCAACGTCCAACTCGCCGTACTAAAGCGGTAGGGAAAATCGTCGAAGTGCTGGGCGACAATATGGGCACCGGTATGGCAGTTGATATGGCGCTGCGTACCCATGAAATACCTTACATCTGGCCGCAGGCGGTAGAGCAGCAGGTCGCCGGGCTGAAAGAAGAGGTGCCGGAAGAGGCGAAAGTAGGTCGTGTCGATCTGCGCGATTTGCCGCTGGTCACGATTGATGGCGAAGATGCCCGTGACTTTGACGACGCGGTTTACTGTGAGAAAAAACGCGGCGGCGGCTGGCGTTTGTGGGTCGCTATTGCTGACGTGAGCTATTATGTACGGCCGCCAACGCCGTTGGATCGCGAGGCGCGCAATCGCGGCACGTCGGTTTACTTCCCGTCACAGGTTGTCCCAATGTTGCCGGAGGTGCTCTCCAACGGTCTGTGTTCGCTAAACCCGCAGGTTGACAGGCTGTGTATGGTCTGTGAAATGACCATCTCAGCGAAAGGTCGGCTGACCGGCTACAAATTCTATGAAGCGGTGATGAGCTCCCATGCGCGTCTGACCTATACCAAAGTCTGGCATATGCTGCAGGGCGATCAGGATCTGCGTGAACAATATGCGCCGCTGGTGAAGCATATTGAAGAGCTGCACAACCTCTACAAAGTGCTGGATAAAGCGCGTGAAGAACGCGGGGGGATCTCGTTTGAGAGCGAAGAGGCGAAGTTTATCTTTAACGCCGAGCGTCGCATTGAGCGTATCGAACAGACCCAGCGTAATGACGCGCATAAGCTTATCGAAGAGTGCATGATCATGGCGAATATCTCGGCGGCGCGCTTTGTCGAAAAAGCTAAAGAGCCGGCGTTATTCCGTATTCATGATAAGCCCACCACCGAAGCGATCACCTCATTCCGCTCCGTACTGGCGGAGCTGGGGTTGGAGCTGCCGGGCGGAAACAAACCGGAACCGCGCGATTATGCCGAACTGCTTGAATCGATTGCCGACCGGCCGGACGCCGAAATGCTGCAAACTATGCTGCTGCGTTCAATGAAGCAGGCGATTTACGATCCGGAAAACCGCGGGCACTTTGGCCTGGCGTTGCAGTCTTATGCGCACTTTACCTCGCCGATTCGCCGCTATCCGGATCTTTCTTTGCACCGCGCCATTAAGTACCTGCTGGCGAAAGAGCAAGGGAACAAGGGCAACACCACAGAAACGGGCGGTTATCACTACTCGATGGAAGAGATGTTGCAGCTCGGCCAGCACTGTTCGATGGCGGAACGCCGCGCTGATGAAGCGACGCGTGATGTCTCCGACTGGCTGAAATGTGACTTTATGCTGGATCAGGTAGGCAACGTCTTTAAGGGCGTGATTGCCAGCGTCACCGGTTTCGGCTTCTTTGTCCGTCTTGATGAACTGTTTATCGATGGGCTGGTACACGTTTCCTCACTGGATAACGATTACTATCGCTTCGATCAGGTAGGGCAACGTCTGATTGGCGAGTCCGGCGGGCAGACATATCGCCTGGGCGACCGGGTCGAGGTACGCGTCGAAGCGGTGAATATGGACGAACGGAAAATTGACTTTAGCCTGATCTCCAGCGAGCGCGCACCGCGTAACGTCGGCAAAACGGCGCGTGAAAAAGCGAAAAAAGGTGAAAGTAAAAACGCCGGTAAACGTCGTCAGGTAGGTAAAAAAGTTAACTTCGAGCCTGATAGCGCCTTCCGCGGCGAGAAAAAAGCGAAGCCGAAAGCAGCGAAAAAAGACGCGAGAAAAGCAAAAAAGCCATCGGCTAAAACGCAGAAAATAGCCGCAGCGACCAAAGCGAAGCGTGCGGCGAAGAAAAAAGCGGCAGAGTGAGCAATACCCTCTTCAAACAGAAGAGCGTGAATTATCTGTAGGCCGGGCAAGCGTAGCGCCCCCGGCAAAACGTAAACAATGAGTACATTAATGAGCGAAATGATTTACGGCATCCACGCAGTGCAGGCCCTGCTGGAGCGCGCCCCTGAACGTTTTCAGGAAGTCTTTATTTTAAAAGGCCGTGAAGATAAACGTCTGTTGCCGCTGATTCACGCCCTTGAGTCCCAGGGCGTGGTTATCCAGCTGGCAAACCGCCAATATCTCGACGAGAAAAGCGACGGTGCCGTGCATCAGGGTATTATCGCTCGCGTGAAACCAGGCCGGCAGTATCAGGAAAACGATCTGCCGGATCTGATCGCATTACACGATCGCCCTTTTTTGTTGATCCTCGATGGCGTCACCGATCCGCATAATCTTGGCGCCTGTCTGCGCAGCGCCGATGCCGCAGGCGTACATGCGGTAATCGTGCCGAAAGACCGCTCCGCGCAACTTAACGCGACGGCGAAGAAAGTCGCCTGCGGCGCAGCGGAAAGCGTGCCGTTGATCCGCGTCACCAACCTGGCGCGCACGATGCGCATGTTGCGGGAAGAGAATATCTGGATTGTCGGAACGGCGGGCGAGGCTGACCATACGCTGTATCAGAGCAAAATGCCTGGCCGCATGGCGCTGGTCATGGGCGCAGAAGGTGAAGGTATGCGTCGTTTGACCCGTGAGCACTGCGATGAGCTGATCAGCATTCCTATGGCCGGTAGCGTGTCGTCGCTGAATGTCTCTGTGGCGACCGGGATTTGTCTGTTTGAAGCCGTTCGCCAGCGAACCTGACGCTAATAGTATTTTTTAAGAAAAAACCATCCATAATCGGATGGTTTTTTTTTATCTCTGGCTGGTAATATAAAAAGAAAAACCTACCCTGTAATTTCTTTTATTTATAAAAATGAGATAGAGATAAAAATATGGCATGGACTCCACGGACGCTGGCGGATGCATTAAACAACATCGCCGAATTAGATATTGATATAGAAAATAATGAATCTTCATTAATAATAAAAATGAATGATTATGGCGATTTACCACTGGCGGTTTTATTTACCTCGCAACAAATAGTTATCGAGACTTATATCGGTAATGACTCCAACTTACTGATAGTGTTTTATGTTCAGATAATGCCCGATGACTTTGTCATGCAGCTCCACCGATTTTGAGAACGACAGCGACTTCCGTCCCAGCCGTGCCAGGTGCTGCCTCAG